>CALMWI010000001.1 GCA_937873545.1 uncultured bacterium
GGACGAGGACAACCCTGATTCCGCCCAAATAATCTATCTTGTAAACAGTATTTTAGCTAAAGCAGATCTTGACGGGACATCCGATATTCATATTGAGCCTCAGGAGAAGTATGTCCAAATAAGATTCAGAAAAGATGGAGATCTTTATATACCTACGGGTTATGATAGACTTCCGAAAAAGCTTCAGTCGTCGCTTGCCGCAAGAATAAAAGTTCTAACTAAAACGATGAAACTCGATGTTAAACTTCGGCCTCAGGACGGTAAGATCCGTTTGAAACTAAGGGGAAGAGAGATCGACTTCAGGGTAGGTACGCTCCCGACTGTACACGGAGAAAAAATTGTGCTCCGTCTTTTGAAAACAGAGCAGCTGTTTCCTGTCGAAGATATTTTCAGTCAAAACCCTGTTTTTATCGAAATGTTTGTTAAAAACATAAAAAGACCTGACGGTATAATACTTGTTACAGGACCTACCGGTTCCGGAAAGACTAACACGCTTAACTCTGCAGTAAACTACATAAAGAGCGTCGATATAAATATCGTTGAGGTTGCAGACCCTGTCGAGATACAGAACGAAGGAATCAATCAGGTAAATATAAATATTCAGCAGGAAGTGACTTTTCCGGCAGCTTTAAGGCAGATACTCCGTCAGGACCCCGATGTTATACTGATCGGTGAGATGAGGGACTACGAAACTGCCCACATAGGATGTGAGGCGGCATTGACCGGACACTTGGTTTTCAGTACGCTTCACACCAATGACGCTCCTTCTACGGTTACCCGTTTTGTTGAGATGGGGCTACCGGCTTACCTGATCGGAACAGTAGTTCGACTGATTTTGGCTCAACGACTTGCAAGATCAATTTGCAAGATGTGTAAAAAAGAGTTTGAATATGATAAAAAGCAACTGATAGGTCTTGGTTTAACAGAGGAAGAAATAGCGAATGGTAAATTCTATAAAGGTGAAGGCTGTCCGAACTGCAAGGGAAAGGGCAGGGCAGGCCGTGTTGCTTTAATAGAAATGATGGAAATGAATAAAAAAATCAATTCTGCTGTTATGAGAGGCGCAACTGCCCTTGAAATTGGTGAAGTAGCAAAAGCGGAAGGAACCTACTGGACTTTGAGAGAAGACGCGATCAAGCACTTCAAAGCGGGCAGGATAGATTTGGAAGAAGCATTATATTTCACAATACAAACATAAAAATCAAATAGAGGGGTAAGATCATGCCAAAATTCAGATATGTTGCGAAGGATATTTCCGGTAAGACAGTTACCGGCGAGATCATGGCCGGAGGACAAACTGATGTTGTAAACAAGCTTCAGATGCAGAACATGATCCCGATGAGCATTACCGAGATCAGCATGCAGAAATCAGGCGGCGGATTTCAGGCGATAAACGACAAGATAACTATGATGACTACTAAGGTGTCTCTGGCTGATAAAGTGTTTTTTACAAACCAGATGGTTACTTTTCTTAATGCCGGTGTAACCCTTACAAAAAGTATAAAAAATATCGCGGATTCCCAAAAAAATGTTGTGGTAAAGTCTGTTCTTAACTCGTTGTATGACGATATCAATGCCGGTTCGGATTTTTCACAGGCGCTGGCTAAACATCCTAAGATATTCGATCAGATGTATGTGAACATCGTAAAAGCCGGTGAAGCTTCCGGTAACCTTGACAAAGCGCTTAAATCTCTTGCAGGTTATATGGAAAAAAGCGCTGCCCTTCAGGGAGCAATAAAATCCGCCATGATGTATCCTAAATTTGTTATTATTTTTACTTGTGTAATCGTATTCGTAATTCTATGGAAGATCATCCCTGTATTCGAAGGATTGTTCTCTTCAATGGGCGGGGAGCTACCTGGGCCAACTCAATTGCTGGTTGATGGTTCAGAAGTGATCCAGAATCATTTTTTTCTAATTCTTGCGTCTTTCGTAGGGATTTTCTATGGAATAAAATATGCCTTTAAATTTA
>CALMWI010000002.1 GCA_937873545.1 uncultured bacterium
ATATCAGCTAAATACGAGGATATAATAAAGATAAGTGACATAGGAAATAAAACCGCCGAATCCATAATAGAATTTTTTTCGAACGGAAAAAACCTTGAGTTGATCGGGAAATTAAAATCTTATGGAGTAAACACTAGAATTTTAAGCGATTCAGGGATTTCGGTAGATTTTTTTAAAGATAAAATATTCGTGATCACAGGAACATTCGAGAGCATTGATAGAGAAGAACTGAAAAATCTTATTTCCGCCAATAATGGCAAAGTGGCTTCATCAATTGGAAGATCGACCGGATATCTCTTATGCGGAAAGAATCCGGGTTCAAAACTGGAGAAGGCGAAAGAATCTGGGATCGAGATAATATCGGAAGAAAGACTGAAAGAAATATTAAAATTGTAAATAATTTAACAGGATGTTAAAAATGCGAAAAGAAATGCACTATATTACCGCTGTAATTTTGATCATTTTCGGTTCTACAGTCTACGGAATGTTCTCCGGTCCGGAAAGTGAAATGCACGACAGGGAAGTTCTTGTAATTGAGCATAGGGTAAGTCTGATATTATGCGAAACCTGTGTTCAGGACATTTTATCTTCTGATGTTAGTGAGCAGACAGGCTCCGCTCAGTATGCATTTTTAGGGTTTGGAAAAAAAGATTCTGACGGCGACGGTATTGCCGATGAATCCGATCTCTGCCCGAACGAGCAGGAAGATTTTGACGGGTTCGAAGATTCCGACGGCTGCCCGGAGGATGATAACGACAAAGATGAAATCCCTGATAAAAATGATAAATGTCCCCTCGTTGCCGAAGATCTTGACGGATATCTTGATTCAGACGGCTGCCCGGAAGAGGATAATGACGGTGACGGAATTAAAGACCCACAGGATAAATGTCCGAACGAGCCTGAGGATTTTGACGGAGCGGACGATGCCGACGGCTGTCCTGAAAACGACAACGACGGTGATGATGTTCAGGACGATGAAGATAAATGTCCTAAAGAGCCTGAGGACTTTGACGGATGGATGGATAAAGACGGCTGCCCGGAACTTGATAACGATGGCGACGGGATAGAAGATGAACTGGATAAATGCCCGAACGAGTCCGAAAGTTTTAACGGATTTGAAGATAACGACGGCTGTCCGGACGCTGTGATACTTAAGAAAGACGAAAGAATTATACTCAATAATGTTTATTTTAAACTTGATTCCGCAGAACTTGAACCGGAATCGTTCGAAACTTTGAACGGGCTTAAAATAGTATTTGTTGATAATCCTGGTATAGTTGTTCAGATCGAAGGTCATACCAGCAGTGAAGGAAGCGATGATTACAATCTTGACCTGTCGGAAAGAAGGGCGAAAGCTGTGGCGGATTATATCGTGACCGTTCTTGGTATCAGCAGTGAGCAGATTAGTTCTATAGGCCTGGGAGAAACAAAACCGATAGCGAACAACGCTACATCTAAAGGAAGAGCGCAGAACAGGAGGATCGAATTCAGAGTGATTTCGAACGGGAAATAACTCTTTCTTTTGTTGGAATCAAAATACTTTATGCTTGACTATTTGCCAACTATTAGTTAATTTTTATAGCTGTATAACAAGGATGTAAATAATTGAAGGGAACAACAATGAGGAATAACTTTAAAAAGCTTACGATACTTGCAAGTCTGGTGTTTGGTCTGAATATCTTTGGAAATTCCTTGACGGGATATTCAGGGATGATAAAGCTTATGGATCCTGAGACGCACGGCAGCGGATTCTTTTCAGTGAATCTGTCAACTTTACTCGGGCCTGCGGCCGAATCTTCAGACAGCTTAGTATCATCTGCAAGCATAAACAATTATTTCCAGTCAACCAACCATGTTTCGCTAAATGTCAGTCTAGGGAATTATATTGATATAGGCGTACAGACTTCTTTTGCAGTTGATTCCAGGGATGTGAAAAACAAGAATTATGATCTTACAAAATTAAATAATCTTGAAATAGGCGTAAAAGGAGCATTTAAAAGAGAGGGATTTTTCAGGATGGGGGTCTATCTCTACGGTCTTGTACCTGTGATCAAAGACTCTATCGAGAATTTTACCGAATTTTATGATGTGAATGAAATGGCAGCCGATTCTGCCGATTATGTAAATTATTACAATCACAGAAAATTCAGCGACGAGTTCCTTTTCAACCCGATGGCAAGTTTCGGCGGTAAATTCCTTGCATCTTTCGGCAATGACAGGTTTAGAATTCTTATGAACGGCGGATATTTGTGGAGAACAGCTACAGAAAGAGATTCTT
>CALMWI010000003.1 GCA_937873545.1 uncultured bacterium
CTTGCCAATTACCCTGCTTTGTGTCGAGTATCGTAAATGGCGGCTCTATGTACTTATCTCGTAAAAGTACATCTTGCTGGATTTCATTGCCGAATAAATCTTGCATTTTAACCTCTCTTTAGATTGTTTTTGCTATTTCGCATTGTTCTTTAAGAATATCAATACCAATGCTGTCAAAATTTAATAAATTGGATATTTTCAATACACTACCTTGACCGCAAAACGGATCTACTATCGTTTGTTTTCCTATTTTGCTATCAATAAATTTTATTGCCGCCTCGCAAGCATTAAATCCCATTGCATTTTTATAAATCATTTTACCTGCAAATATAACATCTGGGCTTGCTTTACCAGATTTTACTTTCTTGCTAAATCCAAATAGATTTGTAAATGTCGGGCGGAATAAATTTATTGTATCAGGATTTTGTTTGAGTACAATTTTATTGAAAATATTATTATACCCGCGACTTATAAATTCATTTGTAATTAGTGTCTTTTTATCAATATTTCTGCCGTTATACTTACGATCTGTTTGATAGAATATTATAATCCCGTCATCAGACAATGAATTTATAAGTAGTTCGCAGGTTAATTTTATCCAATTTATCCAATCTTCGAGAGGTTGCCCGATTTCTTCCATATCCGGCAATGAAGTAATAATAGCTTTTTGCCCTTTATTGATCTTTAGCCAATCATGAGCATCGCTATTTATTACAGTTCTTTTTGCGGTATCATTCAATAAATCTATCATTTTTACCTATCCCTCCTATTTTAACTTTTTTCACGCAAACCGACTATTAACAACGGGTATATGACGGGCTTGATTACCTGTCTCGTTGCTTTGTTCTTCAAATAGATTTGTATTTTCTGACATATTCTCCCTCGTTATTTTAATAGTCTTGCCCGCTTATACCTATGTCCATTATAACAAAATATTCTTAACATTCGGCTGTCTTTTCCCATTTATCTTTTAGTTCATCAAGAATCTTGCGTAAAGCATTAAGACCCTGTATGTTCTCAAAGATCATTATAACTTCAGCATTATCAGTATTTGTTATATTTTTTTTAATTTTAGAACCTACTTTTACTTTATCAATTGTGCCGAGAAGTAACATCCCGCTCACTGCTTTACTTTTCTTGTTAATAAGTTTTTCGGCTTGCATACCTACCGTACCGTTTCCGAACTTTACGATCTTCATTGTCTTTTCTATTGTCTGTATCATAACCCCTCCTTTATTTTTAATTGACAGCCTCATTAAATCCTTTGTATAACAATGTCTAAAGAGAAAGCACTATTCGCACTCTCGATCATTTCACTATCATTTAGCTGTACTTTTAAAATATTTGCCTCGCTGTTCGTTCTCATCTGCCCTCTTATAGCAGTTATCCGTTATGTCTTAACTTCAAATTTTCTCGTGAATTCGTCTTCACTCATACCTCCCAGAAAACATCCTTTCAAAAAGATATACACTCTTTCACCTTTCAATGTCGGATACTGAGAATATCTATATTCGTACATAACATTCTTTCGGAATATCGGTTCGTCTAATCTCAAATTCAATTCGTACGGATACCCTCTTACTAAATTCTTTTTCGTCTTCCGATGACTTAACACAAAATCTCTGTCATGCCAAACATTCACAACACACAGACAACGATCAGGAAGCGGAGTAAAATCAATACGACTGCCTTCTTTATTCATTATATCATCCACTTTAAATATTTAACAACTTCATCGTAAGGATGATCTACTACCAACCTATTTCCGTCAAGTCTGAAAACTACAGACTTATTATCAAAATGCGGCGACACATGACTTATAACTCTAATATTTATCGGATACGGATTGCCATCACTATACAGAAGAATCCACCCAGTCTCTATATTTATCTCAATATATTTCAGCATTTTTATACTCCTTAAACCAATTGTCAAATATGTTGTTAAAATCAGCACACGCATAATCTTTACAAACTTTCTTTACAAATTCAGCAGAGTAAATTTTCTTACACACAGGTTTATTTCTATTCGCGATCTCTTTAATATACTTATCCCAATTCTCCATGACACCATCAAACCAAGAATCGAAATTATCATTCAGATACTCAAGAGGATAAATCCTGTGAATAGTCTTACATCCTAAAACTTTCGATATTATACACATCTCTTTCGTTATGGGTTCATACATCGGCATTCCTTCGTGTAGATGCCTAATCCAAATCGCGCAATTTACTGCAAGATGAGCCAACTCGTTATAATTATACTTCATTTCAGATCCTTATTATATATTATACATATCTTATGCAACACTTCACACGCACCGTAACTCCTGTCATAGACAACAATACACGGATATTCGTCAGGATCAGGAACTTCATAACCCCATACTATT
>CALMWI010000004.1 GCA_937873545.1 uncultured bacterium
GGATAAAAAGAAAAATTCAGACAAAATAGATCTCGTGCTGCTGAAAGATATCGGACAACCTGTTATTCAGAATATTGAGCTGAAAAAGCTGGAAGGAATGATAGATGATATTCGTTAGCATATCGAACACTGACATTGACAAATGCGTTGAGCTCATAGAAAAATACAAGAATGTAGAACTCAGGCTCGATCTGATAAAAGCGGATCCTGATGATATAGGGATCCTTCTCTGCAATGCCGAAACAAGCATCTGCACATATTCCGATATCTCCGATATCAGGAAATGCATGGATTTCACGCTTAAAAGCATTGATTATGGAGCAGATCTCGTTGATGTAAGTATGAATTTGCCGTCAGACGAAATAAGACTTGCGGTCAGCCATGCGAAGAACAAAGAAAAAAGGGTTATGCTTTCATATCATAATTTTCAGTCAACTCCGGACAGGGAATTTCTGAACGGTATAATTAACGAAGCGGATATTTACGAGCCTCATTATATAAAGATCGCCTGTCTTGCCAATTCTGAAGAAGACAGCGAACTCCTGCTTTCTCTGATGCAGGTTAATGACAGAATAATCCCTGTTCCGATGGGTGAAACCGGAAAAAAAGGCAGACTCAAAGCATATATAAACGGCTCTCCAATAGTTTATGCTTATCCGGATGAAGATAAACCTACCGCTCCGGGACAATTGCCTTTTCTAGATTATAAAGATATGAATAAGATTTTAGGAATTATTTACCGCTAATGACCGGTAGAACCGAATCCGCCTTCACCTCTGTGCGTATCGGAAAGTTCATCAACTTCGATCACTTCAGCCTGATATACCGGGCTTATGACCATTTGCGCGATCTTCATTCCGGCTGTAATTAAAAAATCTTTCTCCGAGTGATTTATCAGAATTACGCCGACTTCTCCCCTGTAGCCTTCATCTATCGTACCGGGTGTATTCAGAACCGTGATCCCCTCCTTTAGAGCAAGGCCGCTTCTCGGCCTGACCTGGGCTTCAGTGTTGGCGGGAAGCTCGATCTTGATCCCTGTTTTAATCAGAGCGGATTCACCTGTGCGGATAAGTTTTTCCTCATTAGAAAAAACATCCATTCCGGCATCTCCGGGATGAGCATATTGAGGGAGTTTAGCAGTTTCTGATATTTTCTTTACTTTTAACTTGTACATAGGTCGCAATAAATCAAATTCAGGCGGAAAAATCAAGTGAAATTATATTTTTAAGAAAGTTGAGGGTCACTAGATGACACTGATGTTGTATTATTATGGCTTAGATTTAAAAAATTGAGGAAACAAAATAATGCAGGTAAGTGATTACATCGTAAAAAAATACGGAAGAACGGAATTTCCGAGAGAAACAATGCTGGAAGGCGGAACAGATGATATGACTCTCCCAGACCTGATCGCTGTTATAATCGGCAAAGGTTCAAGGTACGAAAGCGTGTTCGCGATATCAGAAAGAATAATTCGAGACTACGGATCTAAAACTATAGCAGAAATAAAAGATCCGGTAAAGATAGATCAAATGCTCAAGATCGGACTTGTTAATTCTTGCAAGCTCGTCGCCGCATTCGAGCTGGGAAGACGATTTTACAGCCCGTCGGTAAAGAGAAAGACACTGATAAGAGGTCCGGAAGACATTTACGGTCATACAAAAGAAATGTCAGGTTTTATAAAAGAGGTGTTCAGAGGATTGTACCTGAATACAAAAAGCATGATAATCCATGACGAAAATATAAGTGTGGGTCATTTGTCCGGTACACTTGTACACCCGAGAGAGGTTTTTAAAACAGCGATCGACTGCTCGGCAAATTCCGTAATAGTAGTTCACAACCATCCCTCTGGAGAAGCTCAGCCTTCAAAGAACGATGATGAGATCACAAAAATGCTTAAAGAAACCGGTGAGATCTTGCAGATACCTCTCGTAGATCATGTTATTATTGCTGAGGGCGGGTACTATAGTTATAATAAAGAGGGAAGACTGTGAGCAAAACGAATAAGATATTTTACTTAACAGTTAACTTGACTTGAAGATTATTTTTGCATAAATTAAATCAAACAAACATGGAGAGGATTATGAATTCATCAAAATTTGCTGAAATAATGGAACTGGCCGTTAAAAATGAGGAAGAGGCTTTTGAATTTTACAGGAAAGCATCTTTAAAAATTAAGGATCCTTCTTTAAAAGCTCTTTTTAAAGAACTTGCAGAAGAGGAATCCGGTCATAAATCGCTTCTTCTCGGATACCTTGACGACAGTATGAAAACACTAAAATTCAAAGACTCAGCAGACTATAAGATTTCGGAAACCCTCCCGCTTCCCAAACTTACTGCGGAAATGAAATATACAGATGCAATAGTTCTGGCGATGAAAAAAGAAGAAGCAGCCATGAAAATGTACAAAGAATTCGCCGAGGCAAGCGCAGACAAGTCCCAGAAAGAAACTTTTATGGAACTTTCAAAGATGGAGAAAGGACATAAAAAAAGGCTTGAGGACATGTATAACGATACAGCTTTTGTAGAAGCCTGGTAAAAAAAAGTAAAAAAATATTATTTTATTAGTTGAGTGTCACTAGATGACACTCAACTCTTTTATATTGCCTCTGATGACAAAAAAAAGGAGGCGAAAATGTGTCACACAATTTGTAAAAGCATCGGAAACTACTACTACTTCAACTGCGAAGATATTTCGGATGCCGTCCGGAAGGAAGCAGAAAAATTCTGCAGCAGTATGATAAAAACCGGGACTGATCCCGATACAGGAATCGTGATAAACGCGGAAAACGAGATCAGATATCTTACTTTCGGTGAGGTTGCAGGAGGATGTCTTTCTGAAAAACATGTTCATGAATGCGATTATATTCTCGAGTTCTAAAGTAAACTCTGCCTTAAAAAAGATGTTTTCTTTTTAAAGGGAATACATTATATTGTGGAGTGAACCATAGAAAAGGCAGGGACATGTTATCCAAATACATACCTCAAAATTTTATCGATTATTATCATGATATTTTGAAAAATAATTATATCGTGATTAGAGGTTATGTTATCCATGCTGAAATACATGGCTTGCACGCTATGTTCGAAAAATTATCAAATCAGGGAGAACTTGGAGCGAAAACTTTTTCTTCTGCTTTGTCGCAGATCGTTGAGCCACTTCTGAAAATAATAAATAAAAGAGGCGGTTCGGTATATAAGTTGAGCACAGATTCAATTGAGGTATTCTTTCCGGAGACGATTCCTTCGAGATCGGTGAACAACTGCGGGATAGAACTTTTAGATCACATGAAAGATCTGAAAAGCATAAAAAATCAGTTCGGCAGGTTTACGATCGGATTCAAAGCCGGGGCTGCATATGGGGAAACGGTAATAGGGCAGCTTGGGAAGAACGATAAAGACTATTTCATGGCTGGGTCTGCGTTAGATAAAGCTGTCGATTGCTCGCTTAATGCGGATAAAGGGGAATTTCTCGTGAACTGCGGTATGAGATTCAAACTCGGTATCTGCGATTTTCAGATAAAACATAAGAATTACTATATATCCGAAAAAGTAGAAGAACTGTTCGATCCTTTACCGCATCAATCCAGATCAGGAAAAATAAATAAAATAGAGCTTTTTACAAGAAAGGTCATATCAGATATTGACCGGGAGAAAGGAACAGGATATGGAGAATTCCGAGATATTACGGTTCTGTGTATAGGTTTATCTGAAAAAGATCATGATTCGGGTTTTGAGCATGCGGGGCTGAATGAACTTCTTACAAGCATTTTCAGAATATCTTCTGATTACGGAGGACTGCCGTTAAGAACCGATCTGAGATCCAGAGACAATAAAGTGATCATTCTGTTAGGTGTGACTGAGTCAAGCTGTAACAACGAAGAAAATGCCGCAAAATGCGCTCTTGATATTTTAAAGGAATCCGGAAATAACAAAGGATTGAGAATGGCTATAAATTCCGGCGCAGTTTATTTAGGCATATCAGGAACAAGTGAAAGGCACGAGTTTATATGCGCCGGACAGGTATTAGGCACTTGTATAAAGCTGATGAGATCAGCAGAATCGAATGAGATTATTGTGTCAGGAGTTTCTTCCTCAAAGATGAATGATGCCGTATTTGAAAACTTTAGGGAAAAAGGGTTCAAAGGTATAAAAACCAGATATAAGATCGCAAGCCTGAAAGGTTTTGCGAAAAAAGAAAACCCTGTTCACGAGATAATTATAGGAAGGGATAAAGAATTATCTGAATACAGCGATGCAGTTTCTAAAGGAACTGTTAGAAAAGTGTTTATAAAAGGTAATAGAGGAAGCGGAAAAAGTACCTTATCCAAAGCTTTTTCAGAAATATCCTCAAAAACCGGAAAAATATTTTCTGTATTATGCGAGAAAGAGACAAAAAACACTCCTTATTTTACTGTAATAAACCTTATTAACGATTTTTTAAATAGCTTTTCTTCGGATAGAAGCTACGCTTTAAAAAAAATGCTTGCAGACATAAAGGAAAGCCATAACTATGACATTTATTCCAGATTTTTAGGAGTAACTGACTTTGACGGAAGATTTATTGACAGAGCTCTTAATGGAGTTATCGACGATGTATCCTTATCAATGTTCATCAGCTATTCCGGTATATACAGAACATTCATATTTATCGACAACGCAGATTATTTAGATAAATGCAGCCTGAGTGTGCTTCGAAGATGTCTTGAATATGAAAATATGGACGCAGTATTTCATTTTAATTACGAAAATGATGACCCGATCTCATCACTTAAAGACGGCAAGAACGAGCTTAATTTCAAAATAAAGCTCCCTGAAATTCAAACCTTCAACAAAATAAAAAAAGATCAAAACGAATATGTAAATAATAAAAACAATTCGAAGAAAAACATCAAAAGCTTGGCTTTAAGGTACTACGATATTTTTTGTTACGAACCGGCAGCTATTCTGCTAAGGGAGTATATAAAAAGCGATCCGGCTAAAAATGACTCGGCGTGGTCTTTGCTGCTCGAAGCGGAGATCTACAGAGCTGAGAGGGAATACGGAAAAGGAATAGTGTTGTGCGATCAAGTCAGGGAGATGACATCCGTTCCCGGCGATGAATACTACGCAAAAGCAACCGTGCTTAAAGTTCGGATGCTGTACGAATCGGCAAGGTACGATGAAGCTGTAGCTGAAGCCGAACTTCTGGACAGAAGCAGCGGTACTGAATTGTTAGCCATTGCCAAATGCCTGAAGGGCTTATCTCAACTGAAAAAGGGCATGTTCACTTCCGCTGAAGTAACCGTCCAAGAAATGTATAAGATCAAAAATGAGATAAAAGATCCGGAAGCCTCTTCAATGTTTTTCGAACTGTCGGGAAGTTTTGAATTCCACAAGGAAAAATATAAGATAGCAAGAGCTTATTTTGAAGATATGCTGGCTGTTTCTCAGACCGGCCGGTTTTCGGGACAGGCCCTATCTGCATTGATAAGTATAAGCCTGTGTTACGAAAAAGAAGGTGAAAATAAAAAAGCGATCGAGATACTAGATAAATTATGTGACGAATCTCTAAAGATGCATAACTTTGATCACGCAATTGAAAGCATAGAAAGCTGTTTCAGGAATACAAAAGGATCTGATAGAAAAGCCGTATTTTATTCTGACAGGTGGCTTAATGCGGCAAACAGGCTCAAAAGACTGTCCGTTTCAGAAAATATAAAAACGCTGATGGCCGGAGTAGTAAATCAGAAATCAGGCAGGGACAGGAATGAATATCGGTGAGGAAGCATAAAACTGATAAAAATATTCGGAAAAAGTTATTAAGGAATTTATTGACATTCGATTTTAATTTATTTAACTTGAACTTGTGGAATTAAATCTTAAAAGATAAACAAGGAGTAAAAAATGCCTCATGTAATTTCTGACAAATGCGTTGCCTGCGGAGCCTGCAAACCCGAATGTCCGGTTGACTGTATAACCGAAGGCGACATCTATAGATCGACCCGAGTGCCTGCATTGACTGCGGGGCCTGTGCTGCTGTATGTCCTTCTGACGCTATCAGCCAGGAATAAGTTCATATTTCCGAATTTAAAGCCGTTTTTTAACGGCTTTTTTTATTGTAAAATATTTTATTAAAAGAGTTGACAATAAGATTTTTAGGTATTATTTTGAATCAAGTCTTAAACTTTACAGCCGATGTGCTTATTAAAAGCATTGAAATACTTGAAAATATAAAAAATCTGAGGAGGATTCATGAAGAAACTCGTTGTGTTGTTACTGACGGCAGCTGTTTCGCTTTTTGCCGCGAACAAAGCGGTTTTTGACAATTCAAAGGTAACCGGGTATAACATATCCGGAGAGACCGAGAATTATCTGGAGCTGGGATTTAACATAAGGGACATCAACTATGCTGATGTCACAACAGAACAGGGCGTGTTCACCTCTGTTACCATCGACAATGGTACTTTAACGGGAGATTTGGGCTCACCGGCGATGCCTGCTTACAACAAAATGATAGCAATGCCTTTCGGAGCAGAGCCACAGGTAGAAGTTGTCAGCTACGAGTCAAAAGTCTATAAGCTGTCAGATCTTGGAATTACAAACAGGATCATTCCTTTACAGCCGAGTTATTCAAAAAGCTCAAAACCTGAAGACAGGCTGTTTGTTTATAATGAGAGCGCTTATAAGTCATCAAAATTCAATGAATCATCCATCGCATCGGTATCAAAAAGCGGTACGATGAGAGGGATAGGGGTCGGAGTAATATCAGTTGAACCGATAAAATATAATCCATTAACTGGTGAGATAACAGTTTACAACAATGTAAAAGTCAAAGTGAATTTTATCGGAGCAGATCCTAGAGCTGCCGAGATCGCAAAAGCAGAATATTCACCTTTCTTCGAAAGCGCTTATGCTCAGATGATCAACTACAAACCGCTTGACACTAAAGCTGATATCACCACATATCCTATTACATATCTGATCTTAGC
>CALMWI010000005.1 GCA_937873545.1 uncultured bacterium
TCTTTTCAAGGTTGTAACTCTCTCAGTCGTTGTACTCCCGAGAGGAGTTGAACCTCCGACCAAAGGTTTAGGAAACCTCTACTCTATCCACTGAGCTACGGGAGCATTTTCTATTTCAAAAGAGTATCGAATATAAAAAATACAACCGCTTTTGTCAAGTTATAAAGCATACGGTTCTTTAAGTTTACTGAAGCTGATGTTTCCGACTGAAGAGATGTCTGTCCAGGTTCTTATATACCAGAAATGTCCGTCAAGTTTTATCAGGTCAAAAATAAAGTTACCCTTTATTTCCCTTGTGCCGGAGCTATCTGTAACCGTCATTAGATAATCGACAGATAAATTTAAAGAATCCGCCGTCTCGTCTATCGGTTCGTTCGTCAGGCTTATTTCTGAAAACGAGAAGCTTTCAGACTTTAACCCGTTAAGGAATTTTTTTTCATCTTCAACATCCCATTCGTCGAATATGTCAGGCTGAGGAATATCAGAAGCTTCAGATACGAACTTATATACGAATTCAGAATTAATAGAATTTAAGAAAAGAGATTCGTAAAGGTATGTATCGAGCCCTAAGAGAGATGTCTTAAAATTGGTTTTCAGTTCAAGCACAGACTCGTTGAAATAATTGTCGGCAGTACCGTCCGGATCTTCAGGCGTCCGAGTAGAAAAAATGTCCGAACATGATGTTAATGCGGCTATTATTACGATATTAAATAAAAATCTTGCCATAGAACCTGCGATTTACTATATTCCGCCGTAAGTAAATATAAACTGAACCACAGTTTAAGTCAATAATAATAACAACAGGAGAAATAGATGCTTTCATTCAGAAAAAAAGACGGAGCAGAACCGAAACTGGATCTTTCTGTCGAGAAACTTACCCTAACGAACACTATAACGATAGAGGCACTTATTCAGACCCTGTTAAAGAATAATGTCATTAAACAGGAAGAACTCCTGGAAGAAATAAAGAAAATGAGAAAAAGCACAACCGTTCTTAAAGATGAAGTGAGGGATGCCGATACTGCCGCCGGCAAATAACCAAGGCGCTTGATATGAAAAAAAAATTATTATTAAATATTTTGAAAGCCGCTCTGCTGGTGATCATTTTCTGGTATATAGGAAAAAGTATTACAGGAAATCTGGATAAAATTAAAGATATTGAGATCGCAGGATTTGATCCCAAATACATGTTCTTTTCCGTTATCACACTTTTCATTTCTTTGCTTTATCCTGTATTTGCGTGGAAATTTTTAATATTTTCTCTCGGCGAGAAAATAAACACTCTCAGCGCGTTAAGAGTCTGGTTCATATCCAATCTGGGAAGATATGTTCCGGGAAAAATCCTTCAGTTCGCCGGTCTTGTGTTTTTTGCAGGAAAGGAAGGAGTTAACAAAAGCAAGGCGTTTCAGAGCGTTCTTTATTCTCAGATAACCGCTAACGGGCTAGGTATTTTCATGGGTCTGACGCTTTTAACGCTTAAAAGCGGTACAAACGGATTTCCGAATGAATTTCACCTTTCACTTATTATTGCAGCTGTTTTTATAATAGTTCTCTGGTTCCCCAGTCTTTTTCTGAGGTCGTCAAATTATTTTCTTGAGAAAATGAAAAAGCAGAAGTTCGAGGAGACGCTTACACGAAAAAACTATCTTGTTTATATCCTTTTGCAACTGATAAACTGGTTAGTAATGAGCTTTTCGTTTATTCTTTTAATAAATTCTTACACGACCCTGTCAGTTACAAAGCATCCTGAAGTACTTTTCATTCTTCCGATCAGCTGGACATTGGGACTTATAGCCATTTTTGCCCCCGGAGGTTTGGGTGTAAGGGAAGGATCAATGTCCTATTGGCTCAGTCATTTTATACCGATCGAATTCGCCCTGATACTTCCATGGATTTACAGAATACTGATAACTTTATCAGAGATTATCCTGACTTTTATATTTGTTGTCTTTTATAAAAAACCCGAACTGCACAAAGATTTGAAAAATAATGAACAAACAAAAAACCTCTGAAGTTTAAATAACGAAAATTAGGAAAAGAGAGTATGGCAGATATAAAAAAACTTTCAGATGAAGAGCTGATATTTAAGTTTCAAAAAGGAGATGAATCAGCTTATAACGAAATAGTTGAAAGATATAAAAATAAACTTCTGAACCATATTTTTTACTATATGAAAGACAGAGAATGGGCGGAGGATATTGTTCAGGATACATTCGTAAGGGTTTATCTGAATAAGGATAAGTATAAAGAGATCGCGAAAGTCTCTACCTGGATATATACAATTGCTATAAATCTTGCAAAAACAGCTTTGTCAAGAAATGGAAAGATGAATGCCTTTTCAATAACAGGAAAAGACGGTGAGAATGATTACGAAATTAAAGATAAACACACCACAACTGACGGTGAAGTATTAAAAAATGAACTTTCTGATGTTATCATGAGTTCAATAGACGAACTGGAAGAAAAGTTCCGTGAAATAGTGATGCTCAGGGATGTAGATGAGATGAGCTATGAAGAGATAGCGGCGCTCCTTAAAATACCGACCGGGACCGTAAAATCAAGACTGAACAGGGCAAGACTGAATCTGAGGGACGCTCTTTCAGAATATATAAAATAAAAAATCAAAGACAGCGGAGAATAAAATGGCAAAATGCGGCAAAATAGAAGAAATGATCATCAATGGAGATCTTGAAATTGATCTGGCTGTTGAAACGAACGACACTGTAAGTGTTCATTTAGCAGAATGTTCAGACTGCAGAATGTTCGTCGAAAGCCTGAGAAAAATATCTTCAGAGATTAAAAATATCGACAGGATCAAAGTATCTGCCGGATTTGATCACGCATTAAAGATAAAGCTTGAAGCCGCTAAACCTGAAAGCAGTTCCCAGGAAATCAAAACAGTTCCTTTCTTTACGAGAATGGTGTATTACGCCGCCGGAGTGGCAGCTGTCATGATAGGCTTTATGTATGTTTCATCTTTAGGCGTTTTTGATAATAAAAAAGGTAATGACATGATTACTGCACCGGTTACTTTTACAGTCGCCTCAAATACAGATAAAACTAAAACCGTTACTACTGACTCTCTCGAGAACCTTAGGGAAAACGTTGCGAACGATGAAGAACTCAGAATGAAAGTAAACACCGGAGAATAAACACGGGATCAAACGGATTTTGTAACGATAGGGGCGGTTTTTACCGCTCTTTTTATTTGCGGAAATCGGGGATTTTATATATATTTATGCCGCTTAAAAAACAAAGGAAAACATTGTGATAAACAAGCTTCTGCCAATAGTTGATCCAACCAGAAAAATGCCGTCTTTCTATGCCGCAAAAAATCTCTCTAAAAATGAAATTGAAGATGTGATAAAACTTTATGAATATATCTTAAATCCTGAAATTAAAACCATTAAGATTCAAAAGGAAGAAAGCGAGCAGCTGGAGAATTGAAGATATTATTTCTCGGTATAGGTAAGACTAAACATAAATATCTTATTGAGGGAATTGAAAGATATAAAAAGCTTGTGTCTCCCTTTGCGGATATTGAAGAAAAATATCTTAAAGAAGAAGATGACAGGCAGGATTGCGTAAAAGAGGAAAGTCAGAAACTTTTAAAGAACATTCCGCCGGTATATTTTAAAGTGCTTCTTGACATAAAAGGCAAAAAGTTAAGCTCCGAAGATTTCAGCGATAAATTGAAGTCTCTGAGGGACAATTCAACATCGGGGATCGCTTTTATTATCGGCGGATCGAACGGGGTAAATGAAGATGTAAGAAAAGCTGCTGATCTGAGGCTTTCTTTTTCCGATATGACTTTGACCCACCAGATGATCAGACTTTTTCTTGCGGAGCAGTTATACAGAGCTTTTTCAATTATGAACAATAAAAAATATCATAAATAGGGTGAATTTGAGATGCGTAATATAATAATCTCCATTTTAGCAGCTGCGGTCGTATCGGCAGGTCTGTATTTCTTATTCAGTGACTTTCTTGCATTTTCAATCCTTATCGGAATTATCGCCGGTGCGGCAGTTTTTATTCTTCTGGTCAGAAACGCATCAAAGGAACTTGAAAAGCTGAACGAAAAAGCTCAGAAAGCTCTTTATTCCCAGAATTTTGACAGAGCGCTCAGAATATACGAAAGCGGTCTTTCTCTCGGTAAAAAAAGCCCGTTCATATCAGGTCAGATTTACGGAATGATAGGTATGATACATTATATGAGAAAAGATTTTGACAAAGCTAAGCCCGCACTTGTAAAATCATCATCGATGAACTGGGCGGCAAAAGGTATGCTCGGAGTCATTTATATGAATGAAAAAAATTATACAGAAATGGATAGTACTTTTAAAGTTATGATAACATCGGGTAAAAAGGACGGTCTTTCTTGGGGACTTTATGCATTCTGTCTGGAAAAACTGAACAGGAAGGAAGAAGCATTAAAAATACTGGAAGAGGGAAACAAAAAACTTAAAGACGCAGATGATAGGATAAAATCAAATATTCTTGAGCTTAGGAACAACAGAAAAATGAGAATGAAAGTATTCGGCGACCCGTGGTATCAGTTCATGCTGGAAAGACCGCCGATGAAAAGAATGATGCAGCAGCCAGGTGTTGCGCATCAGACGGGGTTTAAAAAGAACGCTCTTTATAAAGGTTAAAAAAAGCGGAGTTTATTATGAGATTAGGCGTAAATATAGATCATATCGCTACTATCAGGGAAGCAAGAAAAACTTTCGAACCGGATCCGGTGGCTGCAGCAATAATCTGCGATCTTGCGGGGGCAGACGGTATAGTCTGTCATTTAAGGGAGGACAGAAGACATATTAACGACGATGACCTTCGTAGAGTTCGCGAGACAGTTAAAAGTCACCTGAATATGGAAATGGCGGCAAATGATGAGATGGTCAGGATCGCATCGAAGATCAAACCGGAAATGGTTACTCTGGTCCCCGAAAAAAGGGAAGAGCTGACAACAGAAGGCGGGCTGGATGTAGTTTCTATGAAAGATCATTTAAGGGATATTGTTTTCAGGCTTAAAAGCGCAGGGATTAAAGTTTCAATTTTCGTTGATCCTGATATCTCTCAGATAAAACAGTGCTCAAATGTTGAAGCGGATCTGATCGAGATCCACACGGGTCATTACGCGAACGCAAAAACCGAATCTGAGCTTGTCGAGCAGTATGAGAAAATCAAGGAAGCGGCGATATATGCCGATAAACTAGGGCTCGGAGTCAGCGCAGGGCACGGATTAAATTATCATAACGTAAAAGATATCGCAGAGATAGAAGAGATAGAGGAACTGAATATCGGTCATTCTATTATAGCCAGGTCAGTACTTGTCGGTCTGGACAGGGCGGTAAGAGAAATGATAGCCATTATAAAATAATCTTGAGATTTACAGATTAGCAATATGCTGAATTCATGGAAATAACCCTAACAATATCAGCTATTTTATTCAGCATCACAGCCGCAGTATTCCCGTTCAGAATAGGTAAGTTAAAGATCGACATGGTCAACGGTTCGATCATTTCTATTATACTGCTTGTGATTTTTCAGGTAATTGATTTTGAAACTATCAGACTCGGTCTTGCCGGTGACGGAAGGCTTCGACCATGGGAGATCGTCGTCATATTTTTTACGGTCGCCTATGTCAGCGTCAGCCTTGATATTACAGGTGTATTCGATTACCTCGCATACAGGATAGTTCTGCTTTCTAAGGGTAACGGAATAAACCTTTTCATATTTTTCTATGTTTTCTCAAGCATTCTGACGGTCTTTACCTCGAACGATGTTGTGATACTTACGCTCACACCTATCATATTCTATCTGGGCAAGCATGCTCATCTGAACGTAATTCCTCTTTTATTCGCCGAATTCTTCGGAGCGAACACTCTAAGCATGTTCCTCTACATCGGTAATCCGACAAATATTATAGTCGGAAATTCAATCGGGCTGGGTTTTCTTGAATACACTCATGTAATGTGGCTGCCTTCCATTGCCGCCGCCGCCGCGAATCTTATTCTGTTGTATATGTTCTTTAAAAAAGATATAACGGTAAAATTCGGCCAGAAGCTTGAATCAGCCTATGAAGTAACAAGCTGGAGTGACGCTGTGACCAGTTCAGTAATGACTATAATTATGCTCGGTATTCTGGCTTTCTCACACAAACTAGGGATGCAGATATGGGAAGTAACAGCTTCGTTCGCTGCGGGTTTTATCATCAAAGATATAATATTCGGCATGGGCGGTTTTCAAAAAACGGTCAAAAAAATACCGTGGCAGATACTTCCGTTCATCCTTGCTTTTTTCATATTGGTGGCCAATCTGAAACATATCGGGGCTGTTGATTCGCTCGCGGCTTACGCATCAAACCATTCACACGGTCTCGGGAGCAGCATCTTTTTCAACGGAACAATAGGATTTCTGCTTGTGAATATGATCAATAACCAGCCTGCGACCATACTTTACAGTAATATTTTGATCAGCGATCAGTTCGTAGTAGATCAAGTGTCATTCTACGGAGCAGCCTACGCAGTAATAGCAGCGAGCAATCTTGGCGCGAACCTAACTCTAATAGGTGCATTGGCGGGGCTAATGTGGAAGAGGATCTTGAAAAAGAAAAAACTGAATATTTCATATTGGTACTTTTTTAAAGTGGGAATGGTCATCACTCCGGCAGTCTTTTTTCTGACTCTTCTCACGCTTTATTTTGTGCTGGTATGAAAAAACAGTGTCATGTAGCCAATGTTATGGGATGTTTGTAATTTCACTGGATTACATGATCACAACGAATTAT
>CALMWI010000006.1 GCA_937873545.1 uncultured bacterium
AGATTGGAACTATATTCGTGAAGTAAAAAAAAGTATTTCCATACCTCTTATCGGTAACGGAGACATAATAACACCTGAAGACGCGCTCGAGATGTTTAACTTTACTAATTGCGACGGTATAATGATAGGGAGGGAAGCCGTAAAGAATCCATGGATCTTTAAGCAGGTAAAGGATTTTTTATCCAATGGAGAATATTTCTCCGATATCCCGGTCGCCGAAAGAAAAAGACTTTGTATAAAGCATTTTGATCTCTCTATAAAATATCTTGGAGAGTATAAGGGTATGCTAGAGATGAGGAAGCTGTATCAGAATTACTTTAAGTCTATTCCGAATATTAAGTATTTCAAGCAGAAAGTGTTTAGCTGCACCGATCCTGAACAGATAAGGACAATGATAGAAACGGTAGAGGGATTTACTTGCTGATAGATATTACTTTAAATTAAAAAGATTTAGTATCCTTGCGATTTTTTTCTCGGCTGATCCGATAATTCCCGATTCTGTATACACATCCTCTTCCCTCAAGCCGATCTTGTAGATAGAATGGCCTACATCCCATGAATTGGTAAAAGGGATTTCGTAATCCAGAAGCTCTAAAGCAACAGCGTCCGATACGGCAATAGAATTTATAATATAAATAAAATCAGCAGTGAATTTTCTATATTCAAGTTTGTTGTGGTTCAGGCAAATGTATGAGAAAATTGAGGGAAGCTGCCACTTTTTTGACAGCATATAACCCACTTCGTTATGCGCCATTATGTCGTTCAGATGAGACAGGTCAATATTGTTTCTGTCCCTGAGGATCGCTTTTTCCACTTCGTCCGGAAAATGAATAGCCGTGAAAAGCTCTCCGATATCGTGAAATAAAGCATACAGAAAAAAATTTTCAGGATTATGGCTGGTTTTTCTGTAGAAATTAACCTTTTCGATTATATCCTTACATATGTATGAGGACATGATTATTTTTTTAATAATAAGCCGTGATACCCTGTTTGTATCCAATGAGATTATTGAACAGGTAAAAAGTATATTCCTCAATGATGTAACATCGAGTTTTTTTACTACTTCAATCAGTTTATTATGCTTGTCGGATGCATCGGCCAGATCGGGATTAAAATTGCAGAATACTTCATAGAATATTCTGTTCTTTAAAATATATTCTGCTATAACATCTACATCAGGATTGTTGTTGCGTATACCTTTGCTGATTTCATTTATCTCTTTAGGATAATCGGGCATGATCTCAATAAGCTTTTCTATCCTTCCGAGAGTGATCAGTTCGTCCATGGTATGAAATATCCGTATGGAAATTATTTTTTCAGGCTGCTGAGCTCGTCTTCAAGTTTCTTTATATTTGATTCTATTTCTTTTTTATCTGTTTTCAACTTTTCAATCTTGTCTTCGGTTTCTTTGATCTTATCTTTTGAAACCTTGATCTTTGCTTCAATATCAGCAATATCCTTTTCGATCTGTGTTATTTTGAGTTCCTGGTCCTTTATCTGTTTATCATAATCAGCCTGTTGTGCAAAAATCGATAAAGATAAAGCGGATAAAATCATCATCGTAAATATTTTTTTCATTCAAACACTCCTGTTTTAGTAATTAACATACCAAAAATATAATTATTGATAAAAAATGTCAAGATAATTCGAGAGAATATTCCTTATTATTAATATATCTCAAGAAAAAGTCTGCTTAATTCATCAGAAGTTAATACATTTTTATCTTTCGTCATCAGTATTCTGCCATCTTTTATAAAACAAAAATGATCGCAAAGTTCGTAAAGGCTGTCAAGATCGTGCGAACTGATAAGAATAGTCTTGTTCTTTGAA
>CALMWI010000007.1 GCA_937873545.1 uncultured bacterium
ACGACAGGTTCATAATTTTAGACGGTGAAGTGTTATATCATCTCGGAGCTTCGCTCAAGGATTTAGGCAGGAAGCTATTCGGATTCACAAGAATGGATAAATCTGGATTAAGGCTGATCGAAAAGATAAAATAACCAATTGTTTTAAATTAACTATTCTCTTAAGCTGCGATAATTAAAGAAAAATTCGGAATGCAGTTAATAGTACCTAAGATTTGATTTCAAATTAAATAATGACTTATTTTCTTAGATCGGTTTTCAGTTCAAAACTTTGACTGCGGTTGCCTTAAAAACGAGATAGATTTTGCTGCCTGGAGTAAGCTTCATTTCCTCAAGCGAGTTCTTTGTGATAAGAACGGTAAAGTCTTCTCCGGCTGTAACTGTTATCTGGAGTGCGGAGACAGTATCTTTAATGCTTTTTACAGTGCCGGGCAGGCAGTTTCTGGCTGAAGTATGAACTTCGGTGAGGGAGAGGATGATCTCTTCCGGGTCGATCGCAAGGCTGATCTTGTTTTTGATCTCATGATCAGATGAAAAATAAAGATGATCGATCTTTTCGTTATAGAAACGGTAAAGCTTTTCGCCAGTCTTTTCTGCTTGCCCAGTAAGGACATTTTCACGTGGCACAGGCGAAACCTTTCCGTCAATTACCGATATGATATCAGGTGAAAGTCTGTAAGCCTCTTCTTTATGATGCGATGTGAATATGATCGTCGCACCTTTGTCTTTGCTATAAGATAAAAGAATTTCAGCGAGCAGCTCGCGGCCTCGGGTGTCCAGCCCGGCTGAAGGTTCGTCGAGAATATATACAGGAGCGTCAATAACGAGATTTCTTGCAAGCCGTACTCTTTGTGATTCTCCGCCTGAAAGGCCTTTCAGGCTTCTTGATGCGAGATGTCCTATTTCAAGACGGTCGAGCATTCTATTGACTCGTTCCTTTATTTCAGACGGTTTGAATCCACGGATTTTCAAGCCGTAAGCCGCATTCTCAAATACTGAGGCATGAAACAACCTGCTGTCCTGAAGCATATAGCTGACATCTCTGCGTATTCTAAGCATGTATTCGCTTTTTCCGTAATTAACTTTTTCGTTTTCGACCGAGACCGAACCGCTGTCAGGCTGAAGCTGAAGCCCGATCATCTTTAAGAGAGTGGATTTGCCTGAGCCATTGGGACCGGTAAGGCAGTATATCTTACCTTTTTCAAATTCGAGAATGCCTGAGTTCAGATTAAAACTGTTATAAGATATTTGAGCATTGTCCAGTCTGATCATCAGTCTGCCGTTCTATATAATTTAGTGATCTTAAGAAAGAAAAAGTTTATCGCAAAAGCTACCGCAAGAAGAACAAGCCCCAGGGCTATGCTCAATCCGAATTCGCCTTTGCTGGTCTCGAGCGCGATCGCAGTAGTTATCGTCCGGGTATAATTCCGGATGTTCCCCCCGAGCATCATGGAAACACCTACTTCGGCGAATACTCTCGAGAAAGCGGTTATTACACAGGCAGCTACACCGAACCTTGCTTCAGAAAAGAATATCAGCAACTGTTGTGTACGGCCGGCTCCTAAGGAAACGGCAGTCTCGCGCACACTTTTATCAAGTGATTTTATGGTGGAGACCGTCAGAGAAATAATTACAGGCAGGATAAGAAAAGTCTGACCCAAAACTACAGCTGTCTGGGTGAAAAGAAGTCCGAGGTCTCCGGCAGGCCCTCTTCTCGAAAGTAAAGAATAGAAAAGCAGACCGACTACTACAGTAGGTATTGACATCATGCTGTTTGAAACTGCAATAAGAAGGGCGCGGCCACGGAATTTCTTAAGAACTAAAAAAAAAGCTGCCGGAACCCCGATAACGGATGCCAGC
>CALMWI010000008.1 GCA_937873545.1 uncultured bacterium
AATATAACAATCCTCTGACTGTGGATAATAATATATTTATCGGTTATGGAGCTGATGCGACTAATATTGATGACGACTACAGATTCGTTGTCGGATGTTCTTACGGAGATTTGCTCTACGGAAAGTTGGATAATTCTAAGCAATTGGTAGTTAACGGTAATCTTACCCACAACGCGAACGGTAGAACTTTTTTCGTCAACGGAGATGCAGGCGGACTATACGCTTGGTATAACGACAGCGACGAAAGGCTGAAAAAGAATATAGAGACTATAGAAAACGGGTTAGATAAAGTAATGAAGCTCAGAGGTGTAACATACGAGTGGAAAGATGCTGAAGCTCTTGAAAAGGGCAAGAGGATGGGTTTTATAGCTCAGGAAAGTAAAGATATCATTCCCGAAGTCGTAGATTATAATTCTGAGAATGACAGGTATTCGATGCAATACGCATCAATCACAGCTGTTCTGGTTGAAGCCATAAAAGATTTGAAAAGACAGGCTGATGCAAATATAGCTTCAGTACAAACTAAAGAATCGGAAAACAAAAAAATCATCGAAGGCCAGAACGATAAGATCGGTATGCTGATTAAGGAAAACAAAGAACTTAAAGATAAAGTACAGCAGCTGGAAAGCCTAAGGGCAGAGATAGAAATAATAAAAAGCCGGTTAGGCGGCTATTCAAGCAGATAAATAAGGAGGATATTTTGAAAAAAATAGCTCTGGTCTTTTTGCTGCTGCTTATCGGATCGACATACCCGAGAATGTGGATAAATCCGGCATCCGAAATAAGGTTCGGGCCTTATGACGTATCCGTTTACGGCGGTATAAAGGTCGAACTGCAAAAACAGACTAAAAGCGGCGATAATAAAGCTGCGGGAATATACTTCGAGCCGACTTCTAAAATCGATTTTATGGGAAGCGAAGACGATTCGCTGATCAATGTTGATCTGTTGAACAATGTTACGCTTAATAAAAAAGGCGGAAATTTATTTATCAAGCAAAATCTTGCGATCCAGGGTATTATTGAGTTCATCCAGGGTAACATCGTAGCCGCTGCCGACACATTGATACTGTCAGGAACGTCTTCGCAGGTTTCAGGTGAAAATGAAGCAGGGATGATACAGGGAAATCTGAAAGTATCGAGATACATTGGAACCGGAACTTCAGCTGCAACAGGTCATTTCGGAGGTGCGGGATTTTCGATAAACAATACCGGAAATGATCTCGGTACTGTTACTTTGCACAGGAAAACAGGTGAAGGCAGTCAGGTGACTATAATTGAATCGGAAGGTATCAAGAGGCAGTGGAAGATCGAGACTTCTGTACCTTTTTCAGGTACTAGAAACGTAACCGCCGACTGGCTGGCCATAGAGGACAACGGCAACAGACTTGATCATCTGAGAGTATGGAAGTACACAGGAACATGGGATTCGCTTGCGACTGCGGATTATGTAACTAATACCGACCCGAGAACAGCCACGTTCACTTTAGATGCGGCAGCAAAATATACTATTAACAATACAGATACTTATTTCGCCGGAGGTAAAGGAACAGAGACTGAGCCTTATCTGATAAGGACGGCCCAGCATCTTGACAGCCTAAGACATTATCTCGGCGCAGAATGGGACGGCTGTTATTTCAAGCAGATAGCGAACATAGATCTCGGAGTTGCGCCGTGGAACACGGGCTCAGGCTGGGATCCGGTCGGTGATCAAAACAACCTTTTCATGGGGAATTACAACGGCAACGGTTATTCAATAAACAATCTTACGATCAACAGGCCGGCGGAGGATTATGCGGGTCTCTTCGGCAATATCAGCGATACTTATCTGCGGAAGATAATTGTGACCGGCGCAAACATCACCGGCGCAAATTATACCGGTATTATAGCCGGTTCGGCTGATCAGTACAATTACCTTGACAGCTGTTTCGTATCAGGCTCTGTCACAGGTCAGAATTCTGCCGGAGGGCTTGCAGGACAGGCACTGCTTTCAACATCTTTTTCGAAGTGCCGTTCCGAAGGTTCTGTACAGGGTCAGCTTTATACTGGAGGGCTGGCCGGTTACACTGATCACTCATCTCTTAATTACTGTTATTCAAAATGCTCCGTTTCAGGAAATTCCGACGCAGGCGGACTGATAGGCTACGATTACGGGTCGTATGTATTTGACAATTACGCATACGGAAATGTTTCGGGCTCGAATAATGCCGGAGGTTTCTTAGGAAACGCGTATAATTCAAATATAAGCAGCTGTTATTCAAAGGGCTCGGTGACATGTTCCGGCAACAAAGGCGGTCTGATAGGGTACAGCACAGCAATAACGGTAACGAACAGCTACTGGAACACTGAATCAAGCGGGTTATTGTATTCTTCAGGTGGAGAGGCAAGAACGACAGATGAGATGACTTTCGAGAATTCTGCGAATACGTACGTAGGATGGGATTTCGGATCGCCTTATCCGACATGGGAGATAAACTACAACATTAACGGAGGATATCCGTATTTTAAATGGCAGAATATCCCCAATACGAATTTCGCCGGAGGGTCAGGCACAGATTCAGATCCTTACCTTGTCTCGAACGCTGTCCAGTTAAATAATGTAAGATATTACAGAACAAAGTCATTCAGACAGACAGCTGATATTGATCTCGGAACAGCTCCCTGGAACCAAGGAGCAGGCTGGGACCCGATCTGTACCGACTGGATGTCTCCGTTCAGAGGAAAATATGACGGGGATTATCATTTTATAAGCAATCTTACGATGGAAAGAGACTCGATGTCATTTAATTATACGGGTCTTTTCGGTATGGCGAGAGGAGCATCAATCAAAGAATTGAGAGTTTCAGGAGCTCAAATCGCAGGTTATTCAAATACGGGAATTTTAATTGGATACTGCGACTCTCTTACCGTAGATAACTGCAGTGTTTCTGGGAATGTTACAGCTAACAGCAACATCGGCGGTTTTGCAGGCAACATGTCTAATTCAACAGTTACAAAGAGTTTTTCCGAGGCTGATATTACTTCTTCATGGGAATGGAGCTATGCAGGATGTTTTGTTGGATACATATCAGCGTCTACAGTATATGACTGTTACGCAACAGGCTCGGTTTCGGCAGTAAATTATGCCGGCGGAATGATCGGATATACTTATCAGACCAATATTTTCAGCAGTTATTCGATCGGAACAGTTTCCGGTTCGGGAGCGAATGTAGGAGGTTTTATAGGTTATTATGATTCAGGTTATGTCTATGAATGCTACTGGGACACGGAAACGAGCGGGCAGAGCTCTTCTGGACAAGGTTACGGAAGGACTACTGACGAAATGACCTTCGAACACAATGAAGCTACCACTTACGTCGGATGGGATTTCGCATTAACACCGGTATGGGAGATCAACTACGGGATCAACGGAGGTTATCCGTATTTTAGATGGCAGAACATACCTAACACTAATTTCGCCGGAGGTACAGGTATAGCTACGGATCCTTATCTTGTTTCTAACGCGGAACAGCTGAATAAAGTAAGGTATTACCGAACTAAACATTTCAGGCAGACCGCAAATATAGATCTCGGTGTTGCGCCGTGGAACACCGGTGACGGATGGGCGCCTATCGGCAATGACGACTTAAATCAGTTCAGCGGAAGCTACGACGGTGATTTCCATATAATAAGTAATATAGTCGTGGCGAGAGATTCAACTATGTATAACGGTCTGTTCGGGAACGTTAGCAATGCCGTGATCAAAGAGATTCAGGTAGAGAACGCAAATGTAACCGGATGGTATCAGGCAGGAGTAATAGCCGGAGTATGCTACGGTTCAATGGTAGAGAAATGTTCTGCAACAGGGCAGATCAGCGGCAGAGGAAGTATCGGAGGTATAGCCGGATATGTTTATGATTCGAAGATAAACAGCTGCTACTCGCAGGTAGTCGTGAACTGCCCCGACGGAGATAATATCGGCGGCATATCGGGATTCACATACTATTTGTCTGAGATAAATAACTGCTATTCGTCCGGAGCGATAACCGGAAATTCAAACGCGGGCGGTCTGACCGGATACAACTGGCAGTCAACGGTTTTCAACTGTTACTCGACAGGAGCTGTAAGCGGCAGCATAGCCACAGGGGGTCTGATTGGCAACAGCAGTTCCGGTGTCACAACCTGTTCATACTGGAACACTCAGACAAGCGGGCAAACACTATCGGCAGGCGGTGAAGGAAAGACGACCGACGATATGACATATCCGTTTGGAGTAAACACATACCTGAACTGGGATTTTGCTTTTACCCCGATATGGTCGTATCATACTAGCCTAAACGGGGGATATCCGTATCTTGCATGGGAGCAGAGAACCCCGGTAACAGCGCCGACAAATGTTACGATCGCATATTCTTCAGGAAATGTAACTATTACATGGAACGCAGTAACAGGCGCGGCAGGATATAAAGTCTATTCATCAGCAACTCCATACGGTTCGTTCGCTTTAGACACTTCGGGAGTTTTCAACGGAACGCAATGGACCGCTGCGGCAGCAACTACGAAAAAATTCTACTATATAACAGCAATAAACTCGACCAAGATAATAACAAAGGAACCGGACACGGTGAGATAGTATCAGTATCGATTAAAGGAGCATCAAATGAAAAACTTAGTCTATCTGGCAGGATTTATTTTCCTGTTATCCATTTCAGCACTCAGAGCAGAAACCCTCTTCGAGGTTAAAGATGCCTCGAACAATAAAGTTCTTGATGTGTCAACTGACGGTCTGAGGATCCTTAACCAGGGGGATACCCTGATGGTTATAAGTTCAAGCGAGATCAAAGCCAATATTAGTGACGGCACAAAGGCCCTTTCAAGAACATTCAGCGTGACAACTACATCGGCAAAAGGTTCGGGTACAGATATCATGAAACTTACTGCAGATAGCACACGATTCTGGATCAGCGACGAAGGATCGGGATTCGGCGTTTCCGCAAACAGCGCGGCAGCAAAAGCAGGTGTCACGAACCTTCTTAAAGTTTCTGACAATACTACTAAAATGCAGGATTCACTCGGCGGTAGATATACAACCTTCAACAGGTATAATACATTTATAGGGCTTAATGCAGGAAAATCAACAGTGCCTATTTATGATCTGAACGGCAAGAACAATGTCTTTATCGGAAACAATGCCGGCTATACTAATGCAGACGGCGCTAACAATGTTTTTATAGGTAACGAGGCAGGATACAAATCCAATGAGAATTTTAATGTTTTCGTCGGATTTAACAGCGGAAGAGAAAATGTCGGCGGTATGGGTAATACTTTTATCGGAGATAATTCAGGACTGAACAATACTTGGGGCTGCAGTAACTCTATTTACGGATCAGGTGCGGGATACTGTAATGAAACGGGAAGCAACAATTCAATTTTCGGATCAGGCGCAGGTCGAGGCTACTACGATCTGTCTTATTCAGGAAACAGTTTGTTCGGAACATCAGCCGGATACAATACAAGGACCGGCGGAAATAATGTTATGATAGGTTACAGAGCCGGGTATTCAAATCAGACCGGAGCAGGAAATGTTTTCATAGGGAAAGATGCCGGCTACAGCGAAACTACTTCGGATAAACTTTACATTGAAAATTCAACTTCAACTTCTCCGTTAATCTGGGGTGATTTTGCGAATGATCTGGTTAAGTTTAATGGACATGTAGGTATTAATTACACACCGGTCAGCTATTATGGGCTATATGTCAGTAATGATTACTACGGGGTGTTGGGAACAGTTACCACTTCAACAAATGCATACACTTACGGTCTATACGGAGACGGTAACGGAGGAACAACAAGGAATGTGAGCATTTACGGAGCTTCACCTTCAGGAACCGGAACGAACTGGGCTGCATACCTTAACGGAAATGTATATGTAGCCGGGACAATAACTTACGGCAAAGGTGATATTAAGATCGATCATCCTCTCGATCCCGAAAATAAAATACTTACTTTTGCGTCTGTATCAAGTGATCAGATGTCGAATATTTATCATGGTAATGCCGTGCTTGACAAAAGCGGAAATGCCCAAGTGATTCTGCCTGACTGGTGCGAACAGGCGAACAAAGATTTCAGATACCAGCTTACCGCTATAGGGGCGCCAGGTCCTAATCTGCACATTTCAAAGAAGATCAGCGGAAACAAATTCACTATCTCAGGAGGCACTCCCGGAATGGAAGTATCATGGCAGGTAACTGGAATACGGAACGATAATTATGCTAAAGGAAATCCTGTAACTGTTGAGACAGATAAAAAAGCTGGTGAAAAAGGCTATTACCTTCACCCCGAGGCATACGGTCAGACTGAAGATAAGGGGATCGAATATCAGATACAAAAAAAGCAGCAAAGTGAAACTTCAAAATAAAACAGGTTTAAGAAATGAACAGCTTTATTTTTGACAACACCGGAATAAAAAATCTCGGAGACTGTAATTTCAAGTCGCCGATACCGCTTTCATTTAAGGACAGCAGCTTATTTGCGAACTTCGTAAAAGACAGCGAAAGAGTGCTTTTCAATATTGATCTCGATTATTATAAAGACCATCAGAATGATATGAGCGCAGTGCCTTCATTCGAGCTTGCCGGACCGAGAAAGCTTCTGCACTTTGAGCCCGGAACAATTTCATGCGGGATCGTTACCTGCGGCGGATTATGCCCGGGAATAAACAATGTTGTAAGAGGCATTGTCAATGCTATGCATTACTGGTATAAGTGCGATAAAATGTACGGATTCATGTACGGATACAGAGGTATGGTCGAAGGCAATGAACCGAAGCCGGTACTGCTTGATCCGAAAACAGTGGAGGATATTCACCTTAAAGGCGGAACAGT
>CALMWI010000009.1 GCA_937873545.1 uncultured bacterium
TTGCAAAATCGACTAATGTAAAATTAAGTGTGTACAATATAAATGGACAATTAGTATCTGAGCTCGCAAGCGGATTTCTAAATGCCGGTAAACATTTGGTTGAATTCGACGGCAGCAAATTGAATTCAGGTATGTATTATTATACTCTTGTAGCTGACGGATTAGCTATAACGAAAAAGATGGTACTCACGAAATAGTGACATTTGTCCCATTCCAGTTAAAAAAGGCAGTCCGTACCGGCTGCCTTTTTTTTCGAATTCGAGCTCGATTGTAATTACGGCTTGACATAACTGCGGAGTTTTTATTATATTTGCCGAAAAAAATTGAGGGTGTAAATTATGGAAGATTTTTTTGCAAAGACCTTTTACGGAAACACTGTTGAGCAGTGGTTCTATTCTCTTTTATTCGTTCTTGGAGGCATATTGTTCTCCAAGGCTATCTACTGGGTGATCAAGGAAGTGGTGAAAAAACTTACCGCGAAAACGAAAACAAGCCTTGACGACGCTCTGATCGAAGCGGTCGAAAAACCTGTGGTTTATGGTATCGTTCTTTCAGGTATGTGGATGGGATTCAACAGGCTGACATTTCCTGACGGCTTCGAGAATTTTATGCAGCGGGCCTTGATGTTCGTTCTTATATTCAACATCACATGGCTGATCGTAAGAGCAATAGATGCCCTGATCGGCGAGATACTGATACCTTTGGCAGAGAAGTCCGAGAATACATTTGACGATCAGATCATTCCAATACTACGCACGGGAGCTAAAGGTCTTTTATGGATAATAGGTATAATAGTCGCCCTTGACAATGCCGGATTTGATATCATGGCCCTGATCGCAGGACTCGGGATCGGAGGTCTTGCTTTGGCATTAGCGGCTCAGGATACCGTAAAAAATGTTTTCGGCGGCGTGATGATATTTATCGACAAACCGTTCAAGCTCGGCGACTGGGTGGTTATCGGCGGTGATGACGGTGTTGTTGACGAAGTCGGAATAAGAAGCACGCGGATCAGAAAACTCGACGGAAGACTCGTTACAATTCCAAATTCAAGATTCGCGGAATCAAGCGTAACGAACAATTCTGCCGAGCCTACCAGAAAAGTTGTAGTGAATCTGGGTCTGGTTTACGGTACACCCCCCGATAAAATGGAACTGGCTATGAACATGTTAAAAGATATTATTAAGAACAATCAGGCTATAGCGACGGAAGACTGCCTTGTTTCATTCAACAGCTGGGGTGATTATTCCCTCGGAATACTATTCATTTATTATATAAGAAAAGAAGCCGACATTCTTAACACACAGTCCAAGATCAATATTGAGATACTAACCCGTTTTAATGAGAAGGGGCTCGAATTCGCATATCCGACCCAGACGATCTACAAAAAATAAAAAAAGCCCCGAACGGGGCTTTTTTTTCTGATCCTGATTTTAGAATATACTGTAAGTTACCGTAAGTCCTGCCATTACGATCGCGACCATGCTCATAAGCTTGATCAGGATGTTTAAGCTCGGTCCTGAAGTATCTTTGAAAGGATCGCCGACAGTATCTCCGGTTACGGCTGCTTTGTGCGCATCGGATCCTTTTCCGCCAAGATTTCCTTCCTCTATATATTTCTTAGCGTTATCCCATGCACCGCCTGCGTTGGCCATGAATATAGCCATTACGAAGCCGGTTGAGGTACCGCCGATAAGAAGTCCCATAACTCCGGCTACACCGAATAACCATCCTGTGAGTACAGGAACGATTATAGCCAGAAGGGAAGGAAGCATCATTTCGCGCTGAGCGCCTTTTGTGGAAATCTCTACGCATCTTGCGTAGTCAGGTTCAGCTTTCCCTTCCATGATGCCTTTAATCTCTCTGAACTGGCGTCTTACCTCGTCAACCATTTTTCCGGCCGCTCTTCCGACTGCGAGCATCGTCATACCGCTGAAAACGAAAACCATCATCGAACCGATGAATATACCGATAAGAACGATAGGATTCATTAATGTAATATTAAAATGTGTCATAAAATCGTTTAGTGTTGCT
>CALMWI010000010.1 GCA_937873545.1 uncultured bacterium
TCGTTTTCTTATACAGCACCGAAACCGAGATATTATTACACACCTTATGATCCGGTTCTCAATCCCAGAGGATATACAAGCCAGGCAGATACTGAGCATGAACTTCTTAAAGGTGCGATAGAGGCTGTAGCAAGTCAGATCCCGACAAGCATTAATCTGGATGTGAACATGGACGGAGATGTTGACAACATCTGTTTTGTGATCAGAGGACCTCATACGGCATGGGCGGAATTGCTGTGGGCTCACAAATGGGCACTTTACAGCTACAATGTTATGATAAACGGCAAGTATGTATGGACTTACACTTTACAGCCGGAAAACCAAAATACTGTCAGAACTTTATCGCACGAGATGTTCCACGCAGTAGGAGCTCCCGACCTTTATCATTATAATTTCGACGGGATGTCCCCCGCCGGTCCGTGGGATATTATGGAATCAGGTTACGGGCATATGTCGGCCTATATGAAATATTATTACGGATACTGGATATCATCTATACCGCAGATCACTACGAGCGGAGAGTACACGCTTAATCCTTTAACAACTTCAACCAATAACTGCTTTAAGATAAAACCTGATCCGTACAGCAATGATTTTTATGTGATTGAATACCGCAAAAGGGTGGAAAACACTTTTGAGAAATACCTTCCGGGAAACGGACTGATCGTTTCAAAAGTAAATGAACTGTATCAGGGTGACGGAAATGCCTCAGGACCGCCGGATGAGCTGTTCATATTCAGAGAAGGCGGATCTTTGACCACAAACGGGAATACCTGCAACGCATTTCTTTCTGCCGATGTGGAAAGGACGGAGATAAACGATTTTACCGATCCTGCGGCTTACAACAGCAGCGGTCTGGAATCAGGGCTGAACATCTACAATATAAGCAGCGCCGGAGAGACTATAAGTTTTTATGTGGATCTTACCGGTACTAATTACCCCCCGCTGTGCAAATTCTCCAAATATAAGAATGGAGCATATATACCCTACGGAGACGTAAGTTTCGACGCGGACGCTTCCGCATTGAGCGGAGAATTGGATAAAGTTGATTTTTATGTTAACGGCGAACTGGCATATACTGACGATACCGCGCCATATTCTTATACAAAAAGTTTCAGCCAGACTGACCTCGGACAGTATAAAATTAAAGCGACAGCATACAGCGGAGACCTGACTTCATCGGATGAAATAAGCGTTAAGATCTACGATCAGGAAGTACCGAACTGGTTCTATTACTATTCTGACGAGCCTTACTACGGTCTGTTCAACAGAGGAACGATCGAACTGGGTATCGCTGCGGTCTATGACCTTGGAACTACGGAATTCTATGCCAATAAAATATCGGTCAATCTGGAGCAGGATCCTTACGGTTTCAACGATGTGCCCGGAGAATTTGACTGCGCCATTTACCGCTTTCAGGATGGGCAGATAACAACTGAACTTCTGGCTGATCTCGGCACGCATATTTCGCCCATGGAGGGAAGGTTCGAGCAGACAGTAAAATCATACGATAAATTTTCGGGTCAGATAGCTCTGGTAATGAACATCGGACATTATCAGTATATCAAATACGACATGAACGGAATTCCGGACAATTATTACATCATTGAGACAGACCGGCCATGGACAGGCGTAGTGGCAAGAGGCGTTACCGGAGCACTGGATATGGCTG
>CALMWI010000011.1 GCA_937873545.1 uncultured bacterium
GATTTGCAAAGCAAATATTATCGAAATGCCCGATGGCTACTCAGTGACCGGCGAACTTATGATATTCAACAGTATACAGAACAAGTAACTCCGGTTGCTGAGTAGCTGGCATCACATAACGGAATTACTGAAAGTTCATCGCGTATCGAAGCACCGGTATTCACTTCTTCCATACCTTCTTAGCAAGCACAGGTAAGAGATCAGTTCTTCCGTCCATCAACGCTTCTTTCTTTCTCCTTGTCCATCCCTGCACCTGTTTCTCTCTATAAAAAGCTTCATCAATTCTCTCGTAATATTCATAATAAATCAATTCAACAGGCAACCGCCTGGCTGTATAATTCGCTCCACTGCCGGAATTATGTTCTTCAATTCTTTGTTCAATATGCCATGTGCTCCCTGTATAATACGATCCATCATCACATTTGAGAATATACATATATGGCATTATAAAATCTCTAAACAACTAAGCTATCAGACTCAATAGGATCAACTGAAATGCCAGTATCTTTATCATATCCGCCATACCAGATCATGACTCCATGTGTTGTCTCTTCTATTGAATTACGATTATTGAAAATGAAACTATCATAAACCTGTACTATAAAAACCTGCATCTTCCTATAATCATCGCGTGATAAATATTGTTTTGATTTTATAAAATCTACATGCCTCTTACTATCATCATTATAATTATATACAAGTAATCCTTTTGTAGCCCTGTCAATAATACGATAGCTATTGCTGACAGTTTCAAAATTAAAATTCTCCCTCGCACTATTGATTTTTCGCGCATCACCATCAACAAAAAGACTAATAAGCTTCTTATAATACTCCGGGTACAAATCATAATTATGAAGGCTATCCGGATTTTCTTTTATCATATCCTCTGCAAAACCTGCTGATGTTCTATACAATTTATCAGGCATTGCGGAATCAGCAAGTCGAAAGAGGTAAACACTACCGTAATTCTCCATCCTGTTCTCCCTGTTACATCTGCCCGCAGCCTGAATAATTGATTCAAGAGGAGCCATCTCACGAAATACACATGGAAAATCAAAATCTACACCGGCTTCAATAAGCTGAGTTGATGAGACCATGATTTTTTTATTATTAAATAAATCTTCACGAATATCATTTATAGTATTCTTTCTGTGAACAGGACACATCGCTGTTGAAAGATGATATCTCTTTTCCCATAAGATGCTTCTTTCTGTTTGACTAAAAAATTCTTTAGCCGACTTTTTTGTATTAAACACTACAAGTACTGCACTGTCTGAAGTTTCAGCTATATCAAGAATTACACCGTAATCAACTGGTTCATAATGATTTACAGGATGAAATGTAACGCGGCGGGTCTTCTTAAACAGTTCCGCAGGATTATCTACAAGTGGTGTTATTGATTTAATCCCTTTGAAATTATCTCTTTTTTCAAAAGCCGGCAATGTAGCAGTACAGAACAGAAATGATGTATTCATTACCTCTTTTATATTATTTAACATTGTCAATGTCGGTTCTATGATCTGCTTTGGGAGAGACTGCACTTCATCGAATATTACGACAGATTCAGCTATATTATGAATTTTTCTACATTTGGATGGCTTATTATTAAATATAGATTCAAAGAATTGTAATTTAGTTGTAACAATGATTGCATAATCACA
>CALMWI010000012.1 GCA_937873545.1 uncultured bacterium
GATCAGAAAAGAACTGAAGAATACATAACCGGACAATTCGGATAGGAGGAAACAATGTCAAAATACTTGCAGGCAGAATTAATAAGGCTGAAAAAAAGATTTTATGAATACTGCGCTCTGGTCGAAGAAGATGTCAGGAACGCTGTCAGATCGGTATATGAGAACGATAAAGATCTTGCGATGCAGGTGATCGAGAAGGACAATGTTATCGACAGGCTGGAGATCGAGATCGAGGAGGAATGCTTAAAGCTTCTCGCCCTGTATCAGCCCGTTGCGATAGACCTGAGGTTCATTATTTCGATGCTTAAGATCAATTCTGACCTCGAGAGGATAGGCGACCTGGCTGTCAATATCGCGGAAAGAAGCGTAAGGATAATCGAACTTGATCAGAAAAACCCCGCTTTCGATTTTACCGTAATGTGCGAAAGATCCCTTTTAATGGTAAAGAACAGTATTGACGCGCTAATTGAGCTGGATGAAAAAAAGGCTGAAGCTGTAATGGAAGCTGATGACGAGATAGACGAGCTCCACAAAAATGTTTTCAAAAAAGTAGGCGACGCTTTAAAAGACAAACCCGGCAGCTTCGAGCTGCTTTCCCAGTATCTTACTATATCAAGAGCGCTTGAAAGAATAGGCGATCATGCGACCAACATAGCCGAAGACGTAGTTTATATGATAAACGGTACGATAGTCAGACATCAGGGATGATTTTTATCCTTGTTTTAAATTCGTAAATACCATATAATTCCGCCTTAATTAAAAGGCGGTTTTTTTTGAAAAGATACTTTTTGAAAATACCAGTAATAATTTTGTTAGCAGCAGTCATATTTTTTATAAAGCGCGAGCCGAAAGAAGAATTCGATTTTGAGACCAACGATCTTATCCCTTATATTCAGAAAATAATACCTGCCACGGCATCGGTCGAAGAAGCTAACTACATAAATAAATGGTCGCTAATATTTGACTCCAAAGGTGTTGCTGTCGGGAAATTCATTCTAACAACTCCTTACTGCGATAATTTTACAGGCTATGCAGGTCCTTTGCCTTTGATAATAGCTGCTGATTCTGATGAGAAAATTCTCGGTCTGGAGCTTCTTCCGAATAACGAAACTCCTTCATGGATAGAAGGATTGAAGAATATTAAATTCTTTAATTCATGGAACGGTAAGAGCCTCGTAGAAGTTGCAAACCTTCAGATCGATGCTGTTACGGGAGCAACTTTCACTACCGTTGCGGTCAGGGATATTGTGAAGAAAAGATCCGGTATTTTTACCGGATCCTTTAAATATGAAAAAGAAAAGCAGAAATTTTTGGTAAAATGGATGGAAGATGCATATTCACCGGTTCTTTATTTTATTCTATTAGCTTCTCTGACAGCGATATTTATAAGAAAGTTAAACAAGTATAGAACTTATCTTCAAATATCATCTATTATATTCTTTGGTTTAATTTCAGGTAAATTTATTTCAATTTACTTTCTTGAGAATATTTCTATTAACGGACTTGCTATATTTACATCATTTGTTACGGTTTTTCTTATCGGCTTTTCTGTTATAGTCCCGCTCATTTTTAACAAACATTTTTACTGCTACTACATCTGCCCGTTCGGAGGAGTTCAGACCCTTCTGGGAAAAATTCCCGTAAAAAAGTTTCGTCTGAATTCACGAACAATTAAGCTTTTAAGGGCTGTTAGACTTATAGTATTTATTTCAATACTGATAACGATCGCAGCCGGATTAAAGCTCGATCTTACTCAGATAGAACCGTTCACGGTATTCATTTTCAGTTCAGCTTCAATGACCGTTATCATCGGAAGCACGGTAATTTTTATAGCTTCTATATTTGTAAAAAATCCGTGGTGCGTATATTTTTGCCCGACCGGGCAATTCTTCGATCTGTTAAAAGACGGTATAAAAGTTAAAAAAAATTAAAATGAATCGGTCAGTATTCATCACACTCTAATTCTCTATACCATTTTCACCAAACACCGGATTTTCCTCGTTTAATACACCCCAAAAATACCCTATGGATCTTACAGCCTTGTAATAATCCTCGATGTTGATCGGTTTAACAACATAAGCAGCTGCGCCGGCTGCGTAAGATTCGATAATATCGTTCTCATAATTCGAAGAACTGAACATTACAACAGGGATTTCTTTTAAAATATTATCTTTTTTTACTTCGCGCAAAAGCTCAACGCCGTCCATTTTCGGCATTTTTTTATCCAAAATAATAACTGCAGGATTTTCGGGCTGTCTGCCGTCGAATTTGCCTCTTCTGAATAAAAAATCAACTCCGTCCGCTCCATCATTGACTACTGCAACTCTTCCTTTGTATGCGTCTTTGAGTGCTCGTACCGTGAGCTCTACATCGTTTTGATCGTCCTCTATCAACAGGATGAACTTAGATTTCATATCTCCCCCCTAATATTTCGGTAAAGTAAAATAAAATACCGCACCTTTCCCTTCCCCTTCAGACTCTGCCCATGTTCTGCCGCCGTGCCGGCTTACGATTCGTCTGGCATTCGCAAGCCCCATACCTGTTCCCGGATAGTCTTTATCGAGATGCAGTCTTT
>CALMWI010000013.1 GCA_937873545.1 uncultured bacterium
ACAGCGGCCCTGCAGCAGCTGTTATGGCCATGTCCCTTTTCGGTTTTCTGAAGTTGAACGGATTCACAGGTACGGGTTTAGCTCCGCCGAACATGAATTGCCAGTTGGTCATAAACCCGAGCATCAGCGGAAGCATCACCGTCATGACCGGATCTATATGAGGTATAGGATTTAAAGTCAGCCTTCCCATCCTGTATGCGGTTCTATCGCCGAGAAGATATGCAACCCAGCCGTGAGCCACTTCGTGGAATACGACCGAAAAGAGAAGAACAAGTATCATTACGATTATGCCGGCATCCATTTTATCTGAACTCGTAGGTTAATTGAAGTTTGTTTTTAATTTTCCCTTCTGAATCAAACGACTGCATGACCGAAGTTTTGACCGCCGAAGCTTTTGAAGATGCGTTCAGTCCGGACAGAAAATGGTTGAGCACGATACCGCCCGCGGTATAATAAAACCATGTATCAGCATTTTCTGCCGATACTCTGATGTCATTGTATTTTTCTCTTCTTGCATCCGAGACCCAGTCCCACTGGTCATTTTCATCCTCGTAGCGTTCATTAAAATACCTGCTGATATTTCTCTGCTCGTTAAATTCAAGCGTATTGTCGTAATTCGATATATGTATCCAGTAGCTGTCTGATTTGCCGGACGGATTTACTCCGGCGTAGAGTTCAGCGTAATCCTTATATTCATCAGTTCTTATTCCAGAGTAGTAATTCAGTCCGGCAGCGGTACCGATCAAAAAAATATCAGTAATAAAAAACATTGCGGCCTCTTTTTTAAGTCCGAGCCTGTATTCTCCCCATCCCGGAACAAGAAGAGATCTCCAGAAATATGAAAATCCTTCGCTGTCTTTCGATCTTGACTTAGATGCTCTGCCGTAACGGTCATAGTTTAGCACAAGATCGTTATCGATCCTGTCAAGATTGTTAATCAGGCCGGTTTCAGCCCATAACGACACGAATGCCGGCAGCAACAGAAAGAACGATATTTTTCTGACATTGCCTTTCATTACCAGTTTACCGAGTATGTTATCTTATAATTATCAAGCCCGATCCTATCGGCTTTATCGGTGTTTTCGATCCTTAACTGTGTGTCTATCTGGTATTTGCTTTTGATCACATATGAAGCGTCGAATGCAGAAGCTACATGGTTAAGCAGAGTTATCATCAGAAAGTTCGACCCCATCTCGTAAGCCTGATTCGTCTCGTCCCTGAGGTTTTCATAAAAATCTACATAAGCCGCAGAATTGTAGCCGTCATCGCTGTAGTCGAATATAATAATATTGCTGGGATCGCTGTCGTTGTCCTTAAACTTCGGACGCATCACTTTAACATATGTACCGTCAGAGGACCTTATTGAATCTGTAAGCATTACCACTGACCCGTCGGGGTTGTATTCGTAACCTGTAAAATCATTCCAGCCGCAGGCGAACTGATGGTATTTACCTATCATTTCATAGTACTGCTGGGTTTTTGTTTCAGGAAGATTATGAGTGAACTGCGACGACCCGCCGTCTAAAGATATTTCTACCCCGTTCCAGCCGTTGGGCATATCCTTAAAAGAAAGTTCAAGCATATCATAGACCGCAAGACTGTCATCCGCATCCCACGACCATTTGTCCCTGTCGCTGAAATAATCATAGTTCCAGTAGTCCGCGGCATTGAACTCCTCACCTGTGACCAAGCTGTTTTTGCTCTCCAGCCAGAATTTGACATTCTGGGTCATTCCTAAAAGACCGCCATAATACAGAGTCTCGTCAAAATTGAGATCAGCATACTCTCTGTACTCATCCCTTTTGTCGTCTCCGTCGCTTTCATAATAATACCACATCGAAAGAGTCAGAGCTTCTATACCGAAAAAAATACCGCTTCTAATATAATCCCTGCCGTAATATTCTCCCGCACCCGGAACAAGGAGCGACATTCCTGCGGCGATAAGAGGGCTTTTGCCCTCCCTGTATTCGGCTCTTTTTTTGGATTTTATCCTCGGAGTAGAACCCTGTGTCTCCGGAGCTGATCCGGCATCGGTATCATCCTGAGCAAGAATTATGTTTCCGAAGCCGTTATATTTTATTAAAGGTTCGCCGAAAACGGAGATCAGCATGCCTGACAATATCAATGCGCCGACCGTAAATTTCCTGATTTTCATTTTTTTATCCTTATTTTTGTTAAAATTCCGGGAAATCGAATAAAAGTGTAAGATAAGTTCTTATCTCGCGCCCGTATTCAACATTTTCATTTGTGAACCTGTCCAGCCCGTAAGCCGCAGAAAATTCCATAGCCATCGGGTAACCGTAGAAAAGCGAGCCGTACAGCCTTAAATTAATTCCGATATCTGTTTTGAGATCATCTGAAGCCGTGCTGAAATCTTCTTCCACCCATGCCATTCCGGCTTCGGCGAAAACTCCGGCGAACAGGTTCTTGAAGTTAAAGAAACCGAATCTTTTGTCGGCGCGACCGACGATCGGAAACCTTAGATATATTCCGCTGTACGCGGTCTTTGTTCCTCCGATGCTGTAGAACGAATAGCCTTTAAGCCCGGTTATACCTCCGATATAATTATAATAGAACGGATCGATATCGTCGTCATCGAGCATCGAACCCTTGAACTTGAGTGTCATTCCTGAGCCGAAAGGCAGTTTGAAATGTTCTCTTAGTTCTAAAGAAAACAGGTTGTAGTCATATTTTATATAATCTTCCTGAAGAGTTCCATAATCCGAATTCAGGCTGAATCCTTTAATGAAATCGGTCTGATGCCTTGAAAAGTGAAGTTCAGCCTGCCTTCCGTATGTTGGATTTATATAGTAATTATAGTCAAACTTAGACCTGTTTATATTCACATTAAAATTGAAGCTTCTTTCCTTGAAATATGTGTATTGCAGAATAAAATCACCGTAATCCCCTTTCGCGTCGTTCCTGAGATAAGCAAAATATCCGTCGAAATTGAAATCGCCTATGATCCCTGTTATTTTTTTAGGCATAAATGTCATCGGGGTCTTTATCCCGAAATCAAATTCTTTCAGATTGTAGGTAAAATCAATATCGTTTTCCTGATAGATCGGAATATCGTTCCCGGACTCGTCCTCGTAGGAACCTACTATAATACTTTCTTCGACGAACGAATTGTCGTCGTGCTTTTCAACATTAATTCCGAGTCCGTATAAAGTAGGCAGCAGGAACCTGTATTCGGCCATTGCGAACAGGTCATAATCGAGATTCATCGCGACACCGAAGCCGCCGAAAAGGGATATCTTTTCTAAAAAATCATTTACCATAAAATACATGCCGGGCTTGAATTTGTTATCGTCGAAAGTGATCCTCGGCATAAGCAGAATGTGTTCAAAATCGTTGTTGTAATTTACGGCGGTTTTTAAACGGTTAAGATCAGGTTCAAATACATAGGCGGAGGACATAACTTTGTAATCAATATAATCCGGTGAGAGCGAATAATTCAAATTTTTGTTCAACCCGCCGATCGAATATACATTTGTTTTTATACCTTTATAATTTACATACACGAGCGTACTGTCATTAACATCGGGATAAAGAGCTCCGCCTCTTACGTTGGTGACCGCTGTTTCCTCGCCTGTTTCAAGATTTTTCCTGTAAACATTGAAGATCCCTGATCTGTCGCTTGAATAATAGACGCACGAATTGTCTTTCGAGAAAACAGGATCCCGGTTATCGTAAACATCCGTTACCAGGTTAGTTTCATTTCCAGAAAGATCTACTGTAACTATGTCTCTTCCGTAAGTCTTTCCTGATTTGTCCGCGAGAATTCTCGAACCGTCCCTGCTCCAGCTCGGAAGATAGAACTGCGTGCCGTCGTTATATCTTGTTAAAATGCGCGAACTGTCTTTTTCTATATCGTATAAATAAAGATTCCTTGTGCCGTCAAATGTAGCTACATAAGCTATTTTTTTTCCGTCCGGAGATACCGCCGGATTCCCCGCCCTCAAGCCTTTTGTCAGTTTTTCCTCTTTTTTCTTTTCTATATCGTAAACGAATATATCAAGTATCTGATTCCCGTAAATGCTGTATGAATCTATTCTCGAAAAATAAATCAATTTGCTGTCGGGAGACCATGAATATGATGAGAACATCACTACCGGAACGATCATTTTAACAGAATCCGTCCTTAAATCTTTCAGATAAAGGTTCCTTCTGTAATAGGTAGCGTCCCCGTTGTCTTTTGTCGATAAAAAGGCCATATATTTCCCGTCAGGCGATAATTTCGGATGTGAATTAACGAAAGCGGAGTCCGATATGTCTTTGCCTTCATTTAAATTGCTTTCAATGTTTTTTGTAAGCTCCGTATATCTGTTCTTTTCCTGTTCAATGAATTCGTTGTACAATTCCTCTGCTTCTTTACCGAGCGATCTTTTAACTGCCTGCTCGAAGGTGAATGACGATAATCTGCTCATTTCTTTTGTCATATCGTAAAGCTTTTCTTTTCCATACTTTTTAATCAGATACTGAACGAAAGCAAAACCTGTGTTATAAACCGTTTCAGCCTCGTGTGAAGATTTGTTGATAAAATCGAGAAGCTGTTCGTACCTTAATGTCTGGCCGGTCAGTATCCTCTCTCTAAAAAGCATATCTCTGCTCGAATCCCAGAAATCAAAGTGAAGGCTGTCTATCACCTGACTTTGTGCGATACCTTCGGCGAACCACGGCGGAATAATATTGAACGGAAGACTCGCTGAAGCCAAAACATTTGGAAATCCTGTGAGCACATCTTCTCTTTTTTCATTTTCATAACCTGTTGACTGAAAATAAATTCCGGGGATCATCTGCGAAGTTTTTCTCGAGACCTGGAGATGTACCATGTGCGTAAACTCATGCGCAAAAACATTAGAATACCAGTAATGATTTCCTCTAAGCTCAGTGTCGAAAGAAGGCGCCCACAGAACAATTTTATCCGTATAGTAATAAGCTCCGCCGTTGGCGGTATCGTCAAAATCCGCAACTACTACATGCAGTTTTTTCGGCGGTTCATAATTATAGAGTTCTGTGATCGGTTTATATACTCTTTCACCTGCGTCAGCGAACCTTAAAGTGCTTCTTTCTGTCCCGTTATGATAATGGAATATAAAATGCTCCGTTTCGTACGTTTTCCATTTGAGCTCGGGATGATTGTAAGAACCGAGCATCTGGGAAAAGATCAGTGCGGGCAGTAACAATATTAAACAGCTGTAATTTTTCATTTATTTGATCACCGCGACTTTCACTTTCCTGACTTCTTCATCCGAATCTGATTTAAACCTCAGGATCGCATTATAGATACCTGAAGGAACCTTTCTGATATTCCATATCAATTCACTGTATTCTCCGGCTTCTGAAAATTCCTGATCCAGAGTCTCGATCCTGTTTCCGTTTATATCATAAATTTCTATCTTAACTTCACACGGGAAATTCAGGAAGAATCTGAAATTTGTCTCATCTCCTCTTGCAGGATTAGGCCAGTTATAAACACTTTTAGATATTATGGCCGAAGGTATTCCAGTTTCGATAGGATCTTTTAGCTCAACTACTCCTCTGACCATATTAAAATAATCGTTCAGTCCGCCTGTACCTATCTTATGATATGTTAATATTCCGCTTCTGTCAAAGTTGTAAAGGAAGATACTTCCGTCAATTTCGAGAAGCCCCGAATTTTCTCCGAAACCGTTCATTGCTCTTATATTCTTTGCTTCATAATCTCCTGTTGTAGAAATTATCGCATAATTAGAAGATGAATCTATCACTGCTATATTACCGTCAAAAATATAAGCTTTTGATATCTGTCCGAGATCTGTGGTTAACGGGAATCCGTTCTCATAAACTCCGTTTCCATTTTTCAGACTTAGTACATTCCCCTCAGCCGTTATGCTTTCAAGTTTTGAATCACTTTCAATGTCATTCCAACCAAGCCTGACCGCATCGTCATTTTCTGCAAATGAATATACTTTTGCTGACACCTGAGGCGGGGTAATATCTGAAAGTATAAAGCTGTAATTTACAGAATCCTGCGGCAGAGTTCTTGTTTCAACTTCATAAGGGTCCTGTGACAGGTCGATCGTGAAAATGTTGCCGTCGTTTTCGCCTTTTATAAA
>CALMWI010000014.1 GCA_937873545.1 uncultured bacterium
TACCGAAATATTTTTCAACAATTTAAACGGCTATATTGCTTTCAGGATAAGATTCCACAATAATTCGAACAGGGATGTAGTTTTGTCACCTAATCAGTTCACACTTTTTGACACAGATGAAAAATCCTATAAATTCGATGTTGTTGCGGCGAAAAAGGGTAATTATAAAGGCCTGATAGAAAGCATTAAGATCAATCCGGACAGATTTGTGACCGGGCTCTTAGTGTTTGATACCGATATCAAAAAAAGCCCTGTAATGTCAAGAATGGTCTGGCAGGATGATCTTGGAAATACATATACCAAACTTTTCCCGAAGATACCTGTTATGGAGACTAAACTGGAATGATATACGGGATAGGAATAGACCTGATAGAAGTGGAAAGGGTAAAAAAAAGCATCGAAAAGATCTCCGGATTCAAAGAAAAGATCTTCACTTCTAAAGAAATTTCTTACTGCGAGTCGAAAAGCAGGAAATTCGAGCATTTCGCTGCCAGATTTGCGGCTAAGGAGGCTTATTTCAAAGCAATAGGCACAGGGTGGAGAAACGGTCTGGCTTTTAATGAAATTGAAGTGGTAAACGATATACTTGGAAAACCGGAGATGAGGTTTAACGGAAAAGCTGACGAACTGAGCAGAAAAAAAAAATTTAAAAGTGTTAATGTTTCAATATCGCATATAAAAGAAACCGCGTCTGCGGTGGTGATAATTGAGACCTGAAATAAAACGGAGCTTTATTGTATGCTGGACGAAATAAAAGAAGAACTTGCAGAGATAAATACGAAGTACGATCATATCAGGGAGTATCTTTGATCTGGAAAAGTTCAGAAACGAGATAGCTGAACTCGAGCTTGAAACGACAAGAGAAGGTTTTTACTCCGACAAACAGAGAGCGCAGTATGTTTTCGGTGAGATCTCGAGAAAAAAATACTGGATAGAATCGGCAGGAAAGGCTTCAGCTTTAAAAAAAGACATTTCGGATCTGTTAGATATGCTGACTGACAATGAAGAGGAATCGAAAGAGATCATCTCCGAAATAAAAAGCTCTTTTGCGGGATACAAGGCTATCGTCGAAGATCTTGAGCTCAAGGGAATGCTGTCAGCGCCTGAAG
>CALMWI010000015.1 GCA_937873545.1 uncultured bacterium
TGTAATCCTTACCGTTAATGATAAAATTTTCTAAAATCAAAGTTGAATCTAAAGAAGACTCAAACGAATTTAATATTAAAGTCATACTTCTGCGTTTTATAATCGCATTAAAAGCATTTTCGATATTTTTATATTTGAAAAACTTACTGTCTCTGAAAGCTGCGCTTTTATCTGAAATTCGTTTTTGGTAATCCTGAGCATCATTAAAATTTGAACCAATATTCAAGGATTGGAGGAATAAAATGACTAGAAGTAGTACAAGGCAGCCTGTAGAAGAAAGAAAAATCATTTTAATAAACCTGTTTCTTTTCTTTTCTTCAAGTTTTTCCAGGTTGATCTTATTTAGAAAATTAAATTTGTACATTTACTTATCTGTTCCTGAATTTATTCATATCTAAGTGCCAAACCTATTGCAATATAGGCTATACTTTCTTTTTCGCTGGCGTAATCAAGTACGGTTGAATCGCCATTAAAGAATCCTGTCACATCAAGCTTATCGCATGGAATGTCCGTATTCTTGTTGATGAACTGGGCGAATTTACTCATTTCAAGTGCTTTGCCTGTAATATATATCTTGGAGGGAATTTTGTTCTGATTCTGCTGCGAGTAATACTGGAATGTTTTCTGCAACTCTCTTAACAGCTGCATTCTTACATATTTTTTCACCGAATAATGCTGATTAAGATTTTCTGTCGTCTCAGCCTCAAAAGCGTTCGTGATATAATCATAAAAATTTCTGGTTCTGATCATTTCCTCTGTTTCAGCGGCTGAAATGTCACGGTTTTTCTGGAGCATTTTTTTAAAAGCACTGTATGTGAATTCGATATTTCTTATGTATAATTCTTCATTTCCGCTGGGTACTATGATAATGTGAGAATAATCGTTACTAATATCAATAATGCAGGAAACTGTTCCTTTTGGCGGTTTTACTGACTCATTGTAGAGGTTAACTATCGCCATTTTATCAATATCTAAGATCTGACATTCAATTCCGGACATATTAAAAAGTGTAAGAGTATTAAAAAAAGTTGCACTTTCTACGATTGACGCAAGAACATCGTGATTCATACCGTCAGAGCTGAGAGGAATATACTCATATCTGCTTATTAATTCATTAAACGGAGATTTAACAAGTCTTGGAAGCTCCATCTCGATATTCTCTGTGGGTGTGTTCTGAACATACAATTGCCTGATAATTATGTTGGGACCGTTCAGAGAAGAAACTATCATAGGATCTTTCTTTGATACCCCCGCTCGGTTAAACACTTTATCAATGGCTTCTATCTGAAGCCTTTTTATAGCTGCTTCAGGATCTTCTTTATCC
>CALMWI010000016.1 GCA_937873545.1 uncultured bacterium
CTGAAATTATAGCCATCATAGTCTAGATGAAACTAATTCTCTTTGTTTATTTTATAATAGCACTTATAGCTTCGTTCCAAGCTTCATTGTATTTAATTAAGAACGACAGGAGGCTGTCATGAAGCACATTATAAAATCAAATTTATACCTGATATTCTGGGCGGATAAATACTTCGGGGCTGCAGTGTTAGCTATGCTAGTCGCACCTGTGATGATCCTGCAGGGACATTTTTCAGCCTATACCATAGGACTTTCGCTGTCAGTGTTTTTTGCGCTACTGAAGTTTAATTCTACCGTGACTTCAAGTAAGCACGATAAAATAAATACCGCAATGCCTGTTAAAAAAGAAGATATAGTCACTTCAAGGTTCATCACTGCTGCGTATATTACAGGTATGTTCACGGTTGCCGCTATACTTGTTTCGGTCTGGGCAAATCTTAAAAAAGTTATTTATGAATCTGACAAGATGGATTATGCCTTAAGGAAAGTTATAATTCATATTTCCACTCCGATAGATGAGCTGATCGCCGGCCTTATTTTCGGTATCCTTCTTTCAGTTATAATATCGTCTGTATATTTATATCTTTGGTCAAAATTCGAACATGATAGATACAATCTGTATTTTACAATGCCGGTTCTGATTTTTGCATTCGCTTTAAAGCCGCTGATGGAAGGTTTATCGGAGGCCGGAGTGAGCATGGTATTTGTAAATGTTTTCATGCTGATAGTCGCTGTACCGGTCGTATATTTCACCTATAAAAGATCGCTTGAAGCTTTCAAAGCAAGGGAATTTTAAAAAACGCTTGACATTCTCCGGAAAGTACGATATATTTGTACTTATTGGAGAAAATGAAACTTTATGTACTACGACACTTTATATCTTATGAACACCCTTTCTGATTACGCATCGCCGAAATCAAAGCTGACGAATATGGTTAAATCAGGCGAAATAGTCAGGATAAGGCGCGGACTGTATGTAAAGGGAGGCGATTACGACAAAAAATCTCTCGCAAATATGATCTACGGGCCGTCTTACATTTCTTTCGAATATGCTCTTTCATGGTACGGTCTGATCCCGGAAAGAGTAGAAATTGTTACTTCCGCAGTTTATAATAAGAATAAAGACCGGGAGTATAACACTCCTGTCGGCAGGTTCGGATATTATTATATTAATCCGTCAGTCTATCCGTACAGTATTGTTAGAGAAGAAATTGACAA
>CALMWI010000017.1 GCA_937873545.1 uncultured bacterium
GATTAAGAACCTTTGCAAGCTTTCTTAAATCTTCATTGAACAACATGATCCTGTTCTTTTGGTATTCATTCTCTGCCACTTTTCTACTCTCCGTTATTTTAACATACTTAGCACCATTCTTACTTTCAAGTAAGTTTATAAAATAAGTCCTGTCTCCAGTCTTAAAGTTAGCTGAATATAAATCTGTGTTAAAGTTATCCATTTTTTATTTCCTCCTGATTAAAAGCTTCGACACTTCTTGCGCCGAGCTTTATAATCTGATCGTTAATTTTGTTATTGATTTTCTTAATCCCATAATCAAATAGACAGTTGAATAAAAACCGTGCTGATTTACGGGATGATTTTATACTCTCTTCATATTTATTCATGGCCCATATCAACTGTTCTCCAGTCTCAATAGACCATGGTTTAAAATCATTCTGAGTTCTTGGGTCGTACACAACCTACCTCCTTAATGTGTTTAAGCTCAAGGATAATGTCATCGATCTTTTTTATCTTATCATTATTTGATTGAAGAGCTTGTCGGATAAGGCCGATGACAACACCTTTTGTACGTGACGGCAGTATATCAAACTCCTCCCTCACTCCCAGATCTTTAAACTGTAATGAACCTATCCTGTCAATTTCTTTCAGTCTAAGTTCCTTATATGTTTTTATATATCCGGGAATGAGATCGGGATTAGCTATACATTTATTGTATAACTCTTCGAGGGTCATAATGTATCCTCGTATTTAATTTAAAAGGGGAGATCATCCTGTGTTTGATCAGGATAGTCAGCATCAGGATCTTCACCAGGAGAAGCAGATGCTCCGCCCTCTAACTCTTTAAGTCTTTCTTCGAGTGCAGCCCTGTGATCTTTCTTCAAGTTCAGTTTCTTTTCTCCCGGCCAGTTATCTAACGACCAGTTCTTCATAACCTTTCTTATATCTTCTGCGCTCATGTTATACACTTCGTTAAACAAAGCGTCAGTCATATAAGATACAGGATATTTCTGATCATCGAATGGTTTGTATTCCCATATAGGTTTCTTGCCGGTAGGTCTCGATGTCGCCGGAGGAGTAGTAGCTGGCTTTGCACCGGCTGGCGGAGCAGTTTGTGCGCCAGGATGGTTAGTTGCTTTACCGTCAGGATGCGGAGTTGTATCTCCACCGGTATTATCATCATGTCTTGAATACTTAGTTCTGTCTCCTTTCTCCCAATAGACATTTGCGCCCATGCCAAGAGCTTTACATGCAACAGATATAGCATCTGTATAAGCCATCTTGTATGCTTCGTCCGAAGTATATACACCGGCTTTTTCCATTGTTATAAACGAGCTACCTCCATTTCCAAAAATAGGAGCAGACCATTTGTCGCCGTCTTTAACATACAGATTAATATTACAGAACGCGACAACTTCCGTCTCGGTTCCTTTCTCAAGCCATTGCCTAGTAACTTCAGTGTACCAGCCGATACCGACAGGACCATAAGTCTCTGTCAATTTCTCGATTCTCCACATAGGATTTATATCAGTAAATCCTTTAAGCCTTCCTCCTCCAATAGTTTTCTTAGCCTGATCAGGTACAGCTGCTAAGCTATTGTAGATTTTCATGTTATTATTTTCCAATCTTCACCTCTGTTGTTATGTTGCAGTCAACAATTTCTTTAGGAATTATTTCCCCGGTAGATTTGTTTACTATGCCTTCATCAGTAACTTCAAGTTCTGATTTTAATTCAGCCCAATTAACAGACTCTTTAGTTACTATGTAGGCATTAAGTCCGTTATCATCCAGCCAGTTTATAAACGCAGGATTTTCTTTATCGTAAATCCAATTCTGTTTCTGCGATAGAGTTATCTTTCCGGAAGACAGATCATATATTTTTGACCCTGATTTAGTATATCGCAATACTTTAGGATCTAATGTCGCCATATATGTAGCAAGATTGAATTTATAAAACTCTATCTTAGCTTGGAACATAGACTTCTGATGATCGAACTTAGCTTTAAGTTCGTCTATCTTTTGTTTAAGCAAAGTCTCCAGCCTTTCGATAGATTCTTCTGCGCGAATGATTCTCTCTATAGCTTTATCGGCTTCGAGATCATCATTAATTGAGTAACCTTTGTTCTCGTCGATAAGGATTTGAAGTTCCTTATCCTTTAATTCATCGGACATTATTCCTCCTTTGATTTTGTATTTATAACACAGGCTATAACTCATGGTAACGAGCTATAGCCTACTGTTAGCGGACATAAATCAAACTATGCTATACTTTAAGTTCTGTGCTTTGGCTTGTTCTTCTGTGTACTTTGAACAGAGTACAATTCCTTTTCTCTGATCACTTCCTTTGCGATTGTAATGATCACACTCTTGGCATCTAATTGATCCAATACACATTCCTTCGTCTCTTTTATTATGTGTCTTAC
>CALMWI010000018.1 GCA_937873545.1 uncultured bacterium
CAATATTGTAAGCCGAAGTTTTTGTTTTATCGATATGCCATATGAGCATTCCTCTTGCGGGTACTCCGAAATTGAAATCGTTATCTTCAACTCTTACGAGCGTTTTGAATTCTGAGCTTAGAACTTCGACCTTCTGAAATCCGTCTTCATCATAATAAAATCTTAAGCTGTCGCCGTTTCTGTCATAACCTTTTATCGAATTGTTTTCATTCAGGCTCGGGTTTTTAGCCGTAATATTCTCTAAAAGCAGATATTCGTCCGAATTGAGATCTATTTTATAAACAACCGAATCGGCTGCTGACAATACTCTTTTCATCGGTATTGTGATCTCTGAAACGTCGTTCCATCCCTTGAGTTCTTTTACCCATGCAGTAACCCCCGCGGGAAGCAGGCCTGAAAAATTCGCCGAGCCCTGATCCATAAGACCGAATTTTCCTATACAGCTTTGTCCGCTTACGGAAGAATACATGTTAGGTATTCCGAGTCTGTGCGCGAACATCAGGCAGGATATACCGCTCATACCAGCGTAATACCAGTTGTCTTCAAATATCTGCCACTCGCACTCGGGAAGTATAACGGAATTATCGATTGCCGTTCCGTCATGGGCTGTGATCTTGACGCTTTCAAGATCTTTTTCTGATAAAAAGACTGAAGGAATGTCGAACGGAGTCTCGTCGTATCCCGGATTGAATTCCTGTCCGGATCCGGCATGAAAAATAACGAAGGTATTATATCCCGCAAAACTTACCGTTGTATCCTGAGCTACCTGCGACCATGATTGCGCGTAAAGCGAATCAAGCCTTTCTGCAAGGACTTCTTCTCCGTTATTAGGATTGTAATACCATATCGGGTGGGATAATGATATTACGGTGTCAAGCACTTTTATATCAGAAAACGTAACTTTATTTTTTGATTCCGCCTCAAAATAGTTCTTAACGAATTGAAGCTGGTCTTCGAAATACTCTTTATTGTGCGGGATCGGATCTATAAGCATTGTGTCGGGATATTCCATATTGAATTTCCCGTTACCTGTAGTATAGCTGAGGCTATCCTCTTCGAACTGAACCATTACCGCTAGAATTCTGAGATCGTCAGACTTTTCGGCCTTTATGCCTACTCCCGTAATGTTTTTGAGTTCCAGCCTGTTGGCACTGTTAAGAGCAAGGAATATTCCTAACAAAAGTAAATGTAAATATTTTATTTCTGTTCTATTCATCCGTATCCCGAAATTGCCCTTTAAAATCCAATATTAAGTGAAAATCTCATAGTGTCGGTAAGCGGATGCCCTTCACCTGCATCGAGGTATGAGAAATCGAAAATATACGAATCATATCTTAAGCTTGTACCATATGTGGTTGCACTTATTTCGCCCATGTCATCGTTCCAGAATCCCATCCGCAGAGAGATCATTTTGTTATACCAGTATTCCGCACCCAGTCCGTAAACTATGTCCTTCAAGCCGTCTTCATCTGTCCATGATGTAAACACGGCTGTCCAGATGGGATCAGTATAGTTCCATTCGTCCGAAGTATCTATCCCGTCCTCTCCCTCGTCAAGATCTTTTCCTTTTCTGACTAGAAGTTTGGTCATATCACCGGTAAGCACAAGCGAATTGAAATCATCGTAAAAAAGGTAATACGCAAGCCCTGCTCTGAAAGTAGTCGGCAGAGGATCAGCCTGTTCATAGTCAATATATGATATTTTGGGACCGAGGTTGGTAATAGTAACTCCTAAGTCAATATCATATTCCGTTTGGTAGAGCATTCCGAGATCCAGAGCCATACTGTGTCCGGTTCCCGAACCCTTCTCATTCCCCGCTCCGCTGTCAGATAAATGAGAGTAAATGAATTTTGAGTTCAATCCGACAAAAAGATTGTCAGAAAGGTCTGTTCCGTATGAAAGCGAAACAGCTGTTTCATAAGTTCTGAAGGTACCCAGTTCAACGCCGTATTCATCAGTTCTTGTCTGTTCTCCGAGATAAAAATACGTAATGTGCCCTCCTACGACTCCAAGTCCGGGTATTTCCTGTTTATACGCCAGAAAATCATAATACATGTCATTCAGATTAAAACCCGGTAACCAGTTCGCGTGCATGAATGTGAGTTCCCTTCCCGATTGTCTCGCCAGTCCGGCCGGGTTCCACCATGAAGCGGTAGCGTCGTCAGCTATCGCAACGAATGAATCGCCCATTCCTGTCGGTCTTGCGCCCGGAGAAATTGTAAGGAACACGACTCCAGCTTCAGACGGTCTTGCAGTTATTTGAGATACTGCGATCGACAGAAACAATATTAAGGCTGCTTTTTTTGTATATTGAGTAAAACTCATTTTTATCTCCATTCTATAGATTTCTCTGAGAAGTGTTGAACTAACTATTGTATATTTTGTTCATTTATCTGATGTTTAACCGCTTTGAAGAGATTTTCGAGAAGAGCGGTGTGTGTGAGCGGACTTACGCCGCCCGGTACTGGTGTAATTGCTTTTACATGATCTTTTACATTATCAAAATCCACATCGCCGACAAGTTTAGATGTTCCGTCGGGAAGTTTGATTTCATTCATGCCTACATCCACAATTACCTGCTCAGGATTAGTAAATTCTTTTGTAATGAATTTTGGCGAGCCGATAGCGGCCACCAGAATATCGGCTGTCCTGCATATTTCTTTCAGGTTTTGCGTTCTTGAATGGCAGACCGTTACGGTCGCGTCAACGCCTTTTTGAATAAGCATGTTCGCAAGAGGTTTTCCGACAATGTTCGACCTGCCGATAATCACGACATGTTTTCCGCTCAGAACTATTCCCGACTTCAGTAAAATATCTATACAAGCCTGAGCGGTATTTGGAGTGAATGAATGCTCGCCTAGAACTGTTTTACCGGCGTTGTAGGGATTCACTCCGTCAATATCCTTTAATGGCGATATCGCCTCAAGTATCTTTTTTTCATTAAGCTGCTTCCACAGCGGAAGCATAACTATAATCCCGTGTACAGATCCGTCTGAATTGGACTCTGAGATCAGTCCGAGAATGTCGGCATCCGAAGTCTCAGCGCCAAGCATTTTTTTCTCACTTAATATTCCGGCTTTTACGCAATTTTTGACTATCATGGAACTGTATGTTTCAATAGCAGGGTCATCTGAAGCTATTATTATTCTCAGTAAGGGAAAAATCCCTTTTTTCTTAAGATCATCGGATAGTTTCATAAAACCGCCATATAGCTCTTTGGCTATAGGTGCGCCTTTAAGTAATTCTGCCAATTTTACTCCGGTTTGTTACTTTATTATTTCAACAGAATTTATCACTATTTTCTCAAGAGGTTTATCCATCGGATTACGCGGAACATTCTCGATAATGTGAGCCACTTCCATACCTTCCGTAACTCTGCCGAAAACAGTGTGCTTGCCGTTAAGCCAGTCGCAGCCGGATTTTCTTGTTACGATAAAGAACTGCGAACCGTTCGTACAGGGTCCCGCATTTGCCATAGCGATCGACCCGTAAGCGACTTTGGCTTTAAGCTTGCCTTCTTTATCAAAACATTCGTCTTCGAACTCGTACCCCGGTCCGCCCGTTCCGTTACCTATCGGACAGCCTGACTGGATCATGAAATCATTGATCACCCTGTGAAAAATCACCCCGTTGTAGAACGGTTTTTTAACAAGCGAATCCGTTTTAGGATCCGTCCATTCTTTTTCACCCGCAGCTAGTGATACGAAATTCTCCACTGTTTCAGGAGCGATCTCAGGCCATAATTCAAGCTTAATGTCGCCTTTATTTGTTTTTATAACGGCAGAAATTGTCTTTGCCATATAATATCCTTTATTATATTTTTTTAACCCTCTATTCAACTCTTACTTTTATCATTTTGACATCGGTAACAGGTTTATCCTGAGCGCCTTTTTCAACATTCTCTATCTTATGCGCTACATCCATTCCTTCGACCACTCTTCCGAAAACAGTATGTTTTCCGTTAAGCCAGTCGCAGCCTTCCTTTTTTGTTACTATAAAAAACTGCGAACCGTTTGTATTCGGTCCTGAATTTGCCATACAGATAGTTCCGTATGCAACCGGAGCAATAAGATTTCCCTGCTGATAAACCTTGCCTGAGAATTTTGTTTTCTCTATGTAATACTCTACAGGATGCTTCATCATGGGTTTTCCGCTGTTCGTTTTCATACATTCGTCTGTTATGTCCATGATTTCTTTATCGATTTTTGTCTTATCCCCTCCGCTGGACTGAAGATATGGAACGAATACTGTCTGAAATACACGCATTGCCGTATCTTCGTCTTTGATCTCGCCGGTTATTTCCGCACCATTGCTGTAAGTTTCGTCCTCAAATTTATAACCAGGGTCACCGTTACCCTGACCGAAAGGACATCCGCCCTGGATCATAAAATCTTTGATCACTCTGTGAAAGATAAGACCGTCATAAAAAGGTTTTTTTACTTTTGTTTTGGTAACAGGATCCGTCCATTCTTTTGTACCATTGGCAAGACCGGCAAAATTCGCTACGGTTAAAGGAGCTTTATCCGGCCACAATTCAACTTTAATGATCCCCATAGTTGTCTCGATAGTCGCTACGGGATATTTAGCCGGAGCCGCAGCCGGGGTTTCAGTTTTTACTGCTTTAGGTTCAGCTTCTTTGTTCTGTGTTTCAGTTTTCTGCGCACATGAAAACAGAAAAAATGACATAAGTCCGAGTGTAAGTAATTTCTTCATTTTATCCCCTTATTATTGATTTTTTGCTATATCAAGCAATTCTACTTCAAAGATCAGTGTTGCATTCGGCGGCACATCCTGTAAACCTTCCTTTCCATAAGCGAGGTCTGCAGGAATAAAAAATTTATATTTACTGCCTACAGGCATAAGTTGTATTCCTTCCCTCCATCCCGCAATTACATATTTAAGCATAAATTCGGCCGGCTGACCTTTTTTGAACGAACTGTCAAATTCTCTGCCGTCTATGAATAATGCTCTGTAATTAACTTTTACCATTGTTGAATCATTAGGAACTTTATCGCCCGATCCCTCCTTTATTACGACATACTGAAGTCCGCTCGGAAGTGTTTTAACCATTTCTCTTTTCGAGTTTTCAACAAGATATTCTTTATAAATCTTTTCTTTTTCTTCTGCTGACAAAGCAGGATCTCCGCTTGACATTATCTTTTCGACCCATTTTCTGCTGAATTCCTTAACAGCTCTTATCTCTTCGTCCGAAAGGAGTCTGGGAATATTATCGAATTCGTCATTAAACCCTTTTTGAAAAGCTTTGAAATTGAACGTTTCGATGCTGTGAGCTATCATATCCGCATGAAAAGCTCCGAAAATATAACTCTGCTTGTCCTTTATAGTGTTGTATATACCCACTTTTACGGTGTCCATATTTACTACTACTGAATCGGCGGCAGAGTTCATGATCTTGCGGATTCCTTCGATTCCTATCTGAAGCTCAAGATCTTCAAATCTGTCTGAAAATCCTTTAAAGAATATATCTTTACTGAACTGTTCCTGATAATTGCCTGCAGATTTGATCATCATCGCAAGATCAGTACCGACCACATAGCTTTCTTTTCTTTCCCTGTTATTGAGAAAAGACTTATCGAATTCGCTTTCTTTCTTTGAGCATCCCGCTAGAATGAGAACTGCGATCATTAAGCTGAACATTACTTTTACTTTGAAAACCGTTTTTATATCCATCGCTACCTCCTTCAGGTTCATTAAGAGCGTAAATATATAAATTCGCGTCAAATATAACAAGTTTTTTATTGATTTTGTTCATCAAAAGACGCATTTTTCAGCAATATTTCCGGAATACGAACAAAACGGAGTAATGATGCTTGAAAAACAGAGGACAATAAAAACCGAAGCCAGAATATCGGGGATCGGACTTCATACCGGATGCAGTTCAAATCTGATATTTAAACCCGCTCCTGAAGATCACGGCATAGTTTTCAGAAGGACCGACCTCGAAGATTCGGTAGATATACCGGCAACTATCGATTTTGTTGACAGTATATCTCGCGGAACCATTTTGAGCAACAAAGGTATCAAGATACACACAGTTGAACATGTTCTCGCGGCTATTTCCGGACTTAATATCGACAATATTCTTGTTGAGCTTGACGCTGAAGAACCTCCCGTAATGGACGGAAGTTCGATCGATTTTGTGAACCTGTTAAAAGAGAATATAATCGAGCAGGATAAACCGAGACAGTATTTTGAGATCAAGGAGATCATTTCATTTAAGGATGAAGAGAAAGGTATTGAGCTCATCGGTATTCCTGCGGAGAAGTTTCAGGTGACTTATATGGTCGATTACCAGAATCCTGCTCTCGGAACTCAGTTCTCTTCGCTTTATGACCTGGAAGAGGAATTCATTAAGGATTATGCCCCTACCAGAACATTCTGCTTTTTGACAGAAGTTGAACAGCTCAAGGATGCAGGCCTGATCAAAGGCGGATCTTTAGATAATTCAGTTGTTATTTTAGACAGGGAATTAAGCCCGGAAGAAAGAAAAAAAGTAGAAGACAAGCTTGGAATGGGAAAAGGCGTTATACCTGAAACAAAAGGTATTCTCGGATCCGTTCAAATGAGATTTAGAAATGAACCCGTCAGGCATAAAGTTCTTGACCTGATCGGCGATCTGACGCTGCTCGGTAAGCCTGTGAAAGCACATTTTCTGTGCGCAAGAGGCGGGCACGGATCACATATCGAGCTTGTAAAAATGCTGAAAAAAGCGGCGGACAAGCATGAGATAATCAACAAATTTAAAAGAAGCCCTAACGAGGATTTCGTTTTCGATGTGACTGATATTATGAACCTTCTGCCCCACAGATTTCCGATGCTGCTTGTTGACAGGCTTCTTGAAATGACTCCGAACCAGAGAGCTGTCGGATTGAAGAATGTATCGATAAATGAGGATTTTTTCAACGGACATTTCCCGGGGAAACCTGTTATGCCCGGAGTTTTGATTATTGAGGCTATGGGACAGACAGGCGGACTTTTACTTATGAACTCGGTTGATGACCCCAAGAAAAAAGTTGTTTACTTTACAGGTTTGGACAATATCAAGTTCAGAAGAACTGTTATACCGGGAGACCAGCTGATAATGCATCTTGAAATGACTAGACCTTTATCGCGAGGGATTTGCCGGATGAAGGGAATAGCTTATGTTGACGGACAAAAATGTGCTGAAGCAGAAATGACCGCGATGGTCATAGATAAAGATGGAGATAAATAAACTTAAGGACAAACAATGATCCATAATACAGCGATAGTTTCTTCTAAAGCCGAAATAGGAAATAATGTAGATATCGGCCCTTATACCATTGTTGAAGATAAGGTCAGGATCGGCGACAACTGCAGGATCGGAGCTCATGTAACTCTGGCATCCGGTACTATCTTAAGTAAAGACGTAAGGATTTTCAACGGAGCCGTGCTCGGTACAGTCCCGCAGGACCTGAAATTTTCCGGCGAAGAAACTACTCTGGAAATAGGTGAAAGAACTGTCATAAGAGAATACGCATTCCTGAACAGGGGTACCAAATACAGCTTTAAAACAGTTGTCGGTAAAGACTGCTTTATAATGGCGTTCGTTCATATAGCGCACGACTGTGTTGTCGGAGACGGCTGTATTCTGGCAAACGGAACTCAGATAGCCGGTCACTGTTCAGTTGACGGTGGTACAATATTAAGCGGACATGTGCTTGTTCACCAGTTCACTCAGATCGGGTCATTTTGCATGGTTGAAGGCGGCGCTAAGATCAAAAGAGATGTTCCTCCCTACCTGATGATCGCAGGTGAACCCGCGAGATTTTCCGGACTGAACAAAGTCGGTCTGAAACGAAGGGGGTATTCAGAAGATGATATTCAAAAACTTTCAGATTCGTACAGAACTGTTTACAGAAGCGGCCTTACAACGGTCGAATCGGTTGAAAAACTCGAGAAAGACTATAAAGACGATAAACAGGTTGCTCTTATCACCGAATTTCTTAAAAGGTCAAAGCGCGGAATCGTCAGATAATGACTTCTGAGGGTATAAGATTTTTAGATACAGGCTCGAATAACGGCAAATTCAATATGGCCGTTGATTATTACATTGCCAGGCATATGCTTGACAAACCCACTTTCAGAGTTTACAGATGGGATCCTTACTGCATATCTTTGGGATATCATCAGGAATTGAGTGAAATAGATGCGGAGCTGTGCAAAGCCCGTGGATTCGACATAGTAAGAAGAGAAACGGGCGGAAGAGCTGTTTTTCATTCTGAAGAACTCACATATTCTATGGTCATTCCGAAAGGTTCAAAATTTTACTCAGATTCGATCCTTGAAGTATATAACAAGATCAGTACTGTGCTTGTGAACGCTTTAAAAGCTTCGGGGGTAAGAGAGGCTGATCTTAAGAAGGGAAAAGCTCCTGACTTTAAAGAACTTTATAAGGAAAAATTATCCTCCGTATGTTTCTCTTCGACATCCACATATGAAGTGGTGATCGGCGATAAGAAACTTGTAGGCAGCGCACAGAAACGACTGAAAGAGTCGGTACTTCAGCACGGTTCGATCATCGTGGGAGAAAAACATCTTGAGCTTATCGATTTGTTAAATATAGAGGAAAGGCTTAAAAACAGGTTTAAAGAAATAACAAAAAGCAAAACCGCTACCGTAAGCGAAATTATTGAAATTAACGATCACGATGAATTTTATATTAATTTAAAAAAAGAATTAATGAACTCCTTATCGGCTGAATTCGAAGAATCCGTTGAGCAATTCAGGCTCAGCGAAAAAGATTTACTTGAAATTAATGAAATTGAGAGTTATTTTAACCTTTGAGTTTTAATAAAAATGGGAGAAGAAAATGAAAAAAACCATACTAGCTGCATTATTCTCGATCATATATCAGGCTTATGCGCTGTTCGGCATAGGCGGTCATATCGGAGTTGACAACACAAGCGTCGATGCAAAAACGGTTGACGCATTTTCGATCAGTATGTCAGGACTTGATTACAGCTATAGCCTTGAAAGAGACGAAATAAAAAATCCCCTCGCTATAGGGGCACAACTTTATTTTGATATTCCGATAGTTCCTATTGGATTCGAACTCGGATTTGAAGGAGCATGGGCGACTTACAGCTGGAAAGGCAGCAATCACATAACCGGCCCCAGCGGCGATATACCTCTAGAGTTCGTAGGTTATGATTATCCAGCTGAAGAATATGACGAGCAGTTTGATTTCGCTAAGATCGGTGTTGATGTAACAGCTAAATGGTATGTTTTTTCTTTACCGCCTGTTGTAAAAACTTTTAAATTTTATGTAGGCGGCGGAGCAGGTTTCTACTTTATAACTCCTATCGTTTCAGAGAAATTAATCCAGAAAGAGCTTGAAAAAAAATATCCTGATCTCTCAACCCCACCTGTTGCAGGCAACCCGATAACTTTTGATGTTGATGAATATATTGAAGAGGTAACTGTGATCGGTTACCATTTTGTCGGCGGGATGCAGCTGAAATTACCTGCGCTTCCAATAGCTTTCAATGTCGATTACAAATATGTAAGTACTCCTGAAAACGATTATGGCGACAGCACCAATAAATTCAGTGTTATCAAAGGAAGCTTAAGCTTTTACATGTAAATCAAAGGGCTCCGTTCGGAGCCTTTTTTTTATTCGTTCAAAAGAAGATCCATCAGCTCGGGAAAATTTATACCGCTTGCTTTGGCTGATTCGGGAACCAGAGATAGTTCTGTCATACCGGGTAATGTATTTATCTCAAGAAAATAAAATTTTCCGTTTTCAGA
>CALMWI010000019.1 GCA_937873545.1 uncultured bacterium
CCGAGTTCGGCTCCCGCATCATCGAGGGCTTTTCTCATCAGCCTGAAATTTTCCTGAGTCGCGTAAGTTCCGCCGAATCCTTCGGTCGTTGCTCCGAAAGGCACATAGTCAAGCAAGCTCTGGCCTGTCGTTCTGATAACGGCTATCACATCCGCCCCCTGCTTCGCTGCGGCTACCGCCTGCGTGATATCTTCATAAATGTTCCCTGTCGCTACTATCACATACAGATAAGGACCCTTTTTGTCGCCGTATTTTTCAAGATATTTATCTCTCTGCTCGCGGTTCGATCTGATCCTATCGACAGTTTTTTTTGCTATAGTAGAAATAGTGTTCTTTATTTCGAACAGGTCCCCCATAGGTAGCGAAACGAGATCAAGCCCGCCTTTGGCGACCATCTCCGCGATCTCCTGAGCGGTCATCTTCTTTTGAAGTATAGCATTACCCAGATATACTGCCGCGCCTGTCGGAAGCCCGCCTTTCTCTTTAATATGATCGACAATGATGTTCGGGTACGGAATTCCCATTTCATCCGCGCCGTCAACGCCTAAAAGCCTCAATATAGCCCTTTCAACTGTGACGCTTGTATGCTTTTCAATAAATCCGTGCGTACTTTCGGCGATCCTTTTTGCGGTCTGCCGCGCGTGTTCAGCCGTTTTAAAATCAAGATTTAATTTACTTTCCACCTTTATCCTCCAGAATTCTTTGTGCTCTATTTAAAATTTTTTCTTCAAAACCCAGCATCCGGGCAACTCTTACCGCCTCTTTGGAGACTTCGCTTTTCCAGCTTGACTTCTCGAGCCTGTAATCCATGTGTTTCTGAATTGCGCCGAATGTTTTTGTGTTTATCTGATCCGATATTTCATTCAGATCTGCCCTGCTTAGTCCTATTACCTGATAATGCGTCATTCTTTCATCCAAAACACCGTCGAAATGCGTCGTCATTAATGATATAGTCTGAAAGCCGGTGAGATATTCAAAGAACGATCTTACCAGCGCTCTGCCTTCATGCGGATTTGTGCCTTTCGCGAATTCATCAAGCGCGAAAAATCCGTTGTGATCCTTCATCAGTTCTAAAATCTCTTTGACGATCACGATCTCAGCGCCGAATGTGCTGAGGCCGCCCGATACTGACTGCATATCGTCTGAGAGAAAGAATACGAAGTCTAGGTGCGGTATTTCAGCTTTTTTTGCGAATACATAGAATCCGCATAATCCGAGATAAACATTGAGCGTTATCGTTGCCAAACTGACGCTTTTACCGCCCATATTCGCGCCTGTGATGACATTCGTACCATTTGACAGCTCGATCGAAACGGGAACGAACTCGAGCTTCTTCTCTTTTAGCCTGTCCCTGACCGCCGGATTGATACAATCCTGAAGTTTTGTAACCGTGCCTGAAGTTATCTCCGGCTTTGCGCATGAATTTTCATGCGCAAGCATAGCTTTCGCCATAACAAAATCAATCTGCCCGACCGCCTCGGCCGAATCTTTCAGCTTCTCGTGACTGATGCGCATTTTTTCGGTAAGGATTCTTTTGATCCTGTCTTCCTCTTTCTGCTCTTTGATAACCGTCTGAACCCTTTTGTCTCTGAGAGCCGATATTTTCTCTTCGGCTGTTTCCTTTAACAGTTCAGTTTCAAGCTTCAGTTTCTCGAGTCTGATCTCTTTCAGTTTTTCAGAATATGCGTCGTAAATCTGAAACGAACCGAGGATAATAGCGTCGGGATTTAACAGCTTTAATTCGGCTGACAATTCCGGGATCTGCATCCGTCCGATCTTGATCTTATATTTTTTAATTACTGATCTTAAATTTTCGCATGAAATTATAAATGATTTGATCTCAAATAACTCGACTTCATCCAGCACATCGTCTGTAGTATGAAGCTTCCTGATAGTATTTTTTATATCTCTGAATGTATGTAAAGCGTGTAATATTTCGTTCTTAAAATTCTTGTCCTTTTTGAGGATTTCAATGAATATTCCGACATTTTCCAGTTCTTCGATCAGCCTTGCATGAGCTGACTTCGGATAAATGCCTGTTTTTTTCTTGAGAGCTGTTCCGTACGGGCTTAATGTGTTCAGCTTTGATATGACATAATTAAAGCCTATTCTATCGAGATCTTCGTTACGCATGAGCTTCATAGTGATCACCTCCGACTACATCAATGATAGAAGTCTTTGTTTTTTTTCCCAGAGCTTTGACGAATTCACTTTTGTTGAAGCTGTGACCCTGAGGAGAGTGCGGATTAGCTGTGATGAACGGCACCGATATAGCATTTACCGCTCTGATCCCTATCCCGAGCCTTTTTAGAAGCCCCATCAGATCAGGCTTGATGAACAGTTTCGTTCCGTCATGAACTATGATCTGAACTTTTTTTACATCGGTTTTGCTTCTGTCGATATTTTTTATCAGGCTTTCCACATTGCTGTCTATTACCGCCCCGTTGATGAATATTCTGTTCGCGGCGTCTGAAACACTCCTGCCTGCATCCGCGAAGGAATTCGTACCGCTTTTATAAACCTTTTTTCCTTCTGTGTTGAACACAGCTATCTTAGTTGCGCTGTCAGTCTTTTTTACAGCTTTGAGAATTATCTTGTCCTGCAACTGCTCTACCCTTAGTTTATCAAGCAGATTTCCGGTAATATCTATAACTGCGGACATGTCAGGAGATACTGAAGCTCCCGCGCTTATGATAACGCAGTCGGACACCATAGGTACTGCATGGCTTTTTCTCGACAATGCGCCGTCAACAAGTATTTTAGTAGCTCCGTATTTTTTCATTTTATCTATCACTATTCTGCTCTGCGAGGCGGTAGAAGGACCTGATATCTCAATATATCCCGCGCTTTGAGCTTTAATTATCATAACTTCACCGATCGGAGTGCTGATGCCGGTCACATCAAGTATTTCCTTAGTGACATCGCATTGTCTCAGAAGATTTTTCGCAGTTGCGAATATTGTGCCTTTCGGAACGAATATTCTCGGCTTCGGAGTGTTCGTTACCTGATCGGTCTCCTCGCCGTCTATGCCTATGGATGTTAGTCCGAAAGTGACTTCGCCTTGAAAAACGCTGATCACTTTATTCAGAGCCGTAGTCTTGCCGGAATTTTTGTCAATTCCGGCAAAAGAGACTACTTTATAACTCGTCAGAAACCTTTTTATTAAGGTTTCAGCGTTCACGCCATTTGCTCCGCTTAACTCTTTCCGGCTGTTCGCCTTCAAGGGAAATATGCTCGCTTGATAATCCGGCAACGCCTTCAAGCCTGACTTTCTTTTTACCGGTGCATACATCGCATCTGCAGCCCGGAGTATAGCTTCCCGGTTCTTCATAGCTTGTAACTACACCTTCAAAATTCCTGAGCACTATTTTTTTATATCCCTGAGATATCATATAATCAGGCATGACGGGGATCTTTCCGCCGCCGCCGGGCGCATCCACTACATAAGTGGGTACGCAGAAACCTGATGTATGGCCTCTCAGCCCTTCTATTATCTGGATCCCGACCGAGACCGGAGTTCTGAAATGAGCAAGTCCCAGTGAAAGGTCGCACTGATATATATAGTACGGTCTTACTCTCATTTTAACCAGTCCGTGAACCAGATCCCGCATAACATGAACGCAGTCATTTACCCCTCTTAAGAGAACTGACTGGTTTCCAAGCGGTACGCCTGCGTCAGCAAGCATATTGCAGGCTTTTATTGAGTCTTCAGTTATCTCATCAGGATGGTTGAAATGTGTGTTTATCCATACGGGATGATATTTTTTGATCATTTCGCAAAAAGCCGGGGTTATCCTCTGGGGCATAACTACAGGCGTTCTCGTTCCGATCCTGATGATCTCAACATGAGGAATAGCCCTGAGCTTTTTAAGTATCTTCTCTATCTTGTCGTCAGAGAATAGAAGCGGGTCGCCTCCCGATAAAAGTACATCGCTTACCTGCGGAGTGTTTTTTATATATTCGATAGCATTATCTATCTGCGCAGAAGGCAGAGGCATGTCGTTCTGCCCGGCGAACCTTCTTCTTGTGCAGTGCCTGCAATACATTGAGCACTGGTCTGTGATGAGAAGAAGCACTCTGTCGGGATATCTGTGGGTAAGACCCGGCACCGGTGAATCGCCGTCCTCATGAAGAGGATCAAGCAGGTCCGCCGGAGATCTGTAAAGCTCATTGACAAGAGGAACAGCCTGTTTTCTTACCGGGCAGTCCGGATTGTTCTTGTCTATCAGAGACAGATAATACGGCGTTATGGCCATTCTTAAGCTTTCAAGACATTTATTTACGCCGTCTTCCTCTTCCTTGGTCAGCTTAACGACTTTTTTAAGTTCATCTACATTCTGAATTCTGTTGCGCAACTGCCATGTCCAGTCGTTCCACTGTTCATCAGTCGCATCCTTCCAGTATGATCTTCCTATCCTTTTCTTATTTGCATCAGCCATTTTAATTCTCCTTATTTAGGCATTAGCCGATGATTTTATGCGTACATTTCTTCAAAAAGCTGTTTAAGTTTTTTACTTTCTCTCAGTATCTGAATAGATATTTCCGCGTGTCCTTTGGAATATCCGTTACCGATGATCATATTTACATCTTTTCCGATACCTTCAGCTCCGAGAGCGGCTTTTGTAAAGCTAGTTGCCATAGAGAAGAAATAAACCGTTCCGCCGTCTTTTGCAGCCAGAATTGAAGCCATCTCTGTGTTTTCGATATTTACGCAGTTGATAACGATATCGGCAAGCTGTCCGTCAGTGTGTTTCATAACCAGATTATAGATCTCGAGAGCATCGGTCGCATTTCCCGTCACAAAAACATCGCCGTAACCCAGTTTTCTCGCTCTTTCAGTTGACTTGTCGCTTCCGCCTATGCAGATGACCTTTCCGGTCACGCCGGCTCTTTTGACAGCTTCGTATAGACAGAGAAGACCTGATTTTCCGCCGCCGCCGATGACCACAACTGTGTCTCCTGGCCTGACAAGTTTTGCCGCCTGTGCCGGCGCTCCCGCCACATCGAGAACGGACAGAGCTAAGGTTTCGGACATATCTTTAGGCAGTTTAGCATATATTCCGCTTTCAAAAAGAATAGCCTGCCCTTTAATATCAACCTGATCGATGTCCGGTCTGACGGCGAGGATCTCTTTTATTACCAGCGGAGTAAGTGAAAGCGATACTAAAGTCGCGATCTTGTCGCCGGGTTTAAGGTCGTGCGGATATTTCGGTCCTACTTCCTTAACTGTTCCGATCAGCATTCCGCCTGAACCTGTTACGGGGTTTTTATGCTTTCCGGCTTTTGCAACGATGCCTTTCATGATCTTTTTGATCTCTTCGACATTGCCTTTAGCCTGTTTTTCGATCTGTGTGAAACTTGCAGAGTCAACATTCAATGTTTTTACATCGATAAGCACTTCATTGTCATAGATCTCCATAGTGTTGTCGATCTTGTCCGCCGGCTGAGGCAGAACACCCTTTGGTGATATAACTCTGTGCGTTCCGTACTTGCATCCTTTTTTAAAGGTCCCTTTCTTTGCTGTTTCTTTTTTCATTTTTTTCTCCGTTTTTTTTTATTTGAATTTTATATTTCCATTATTTTCAGATCTTTGTGAATGATCAGATCTGCATCCGTCAGAGATATTACTTCGTTGACGGTCGTGTCTTTATTTATCTCTTTTAAAACAAGCCCATCGGGAGTAACTTCCATCACCGCAAGCTCGGTTACGATCAGATTGACCTCATGTTTCGCAGTAAGGGGAAGTGTACATTTTTTAAGTATCTTTGAACGGCCTTTTTCCGTATGAAGTGAAGCTACGATAACTTTTTTCGCACCCGTGACCAGGTCCATCGCTCCGCCCATTCCGGGAACTTTTTTACCGGGTATTACCCAGTTGGCAATATTTCCTTCCTGATCAACTTCAAGCGTGCCGAGGACTGTGATATCCACATGTCCGCCTCTGATTAGCGCGAAAGACATCGAACTGTCGAAAAATGCTCCGCCGGGAAGTACTGTAACTGGCTGCCCACCCGCGTTTGTGATATCCATGTTCTCTTTGCCTTTTTCAGGTACGGGCCCCATCATCACCATGCCGTTCTCTGACTGGAATGTCACGGTTATATTTTCAGGAACATAATTGGCCACCATCGTAGGAAGTCCTATACCGAGGTTGACCAGCTGACCGTCCTTTAACTCTTTCGCTATTCTTTTAGCTATGATCGTTTTCGCAAGTTCTATATCAGTGATCATTTCTTTTCCTCCTTAACGATATACCTTACCAGAACACCCAGTGTCATTACATCCTCGGGTTTTATCTGTCCGCGTTCGACAAGTTCTTCAGTCTCTACGATAACATTGTCGGCTGCAAGCGCCATCAGAGGATTGAAATTTCTTGTTGTTCCATTGTAATATATATTTCCGTCGGTATCGGTAATGCTTCCTCTCAGCATGGCAAAATCAGCTTTCAAAGGCAATTCGAGCAGATAATCTTTACCGTTGATCGTAAGTTTCTGCTTTCCGGTCTCTACTGAAGTTCCGACTCCGGTAGGCGTAAGAAATCCTCCGATACCTGAACCTTCAGCTCTTATCTGCTCTGCAAGCGTCCCCTGCGGAACCAGCTGTACTTCAAGCGTCCCCTCGTTCATCTGTCTGCCTGCTTCCGGATTAAGTCCTATGTGCGATGTGATAAGTTTTTTAACCTGTTTGTTCACAATGAGCTTTCCAATGCCTCTATCGGGAAAACCTGCGTCGTTGCAGATCAAAGTAAGTTCCTTGATATTCATTTCGATAAGAAGATCGACAAGGCCTTCAGGCGTTCCGCATGCCATGAAGCCCCCGAACATAATGCTGATGCCGTCCTTTAAAAGAGGTCTGAGTTCATTTTTATCAACGACTTTTTTCATATTTTGATCCTCTATTTTAATCCTAGTATTATTCTGGCCTCAGCGGGAGTTGCTATTTCTCTGCCGAGTTCTTTCGCAAGCCTGACCACTTTAGCTACGAGCTCGCCGTTAGACTGAGCTACGACGCCCTTTGACAGATATATATTGTCCTCAAATCCTACTCTTACATGCCCGCCCATAACTATCGACATGGCTGCGCAGTTGAACTCGTGCCTGCCGATACCTGAAGCTGTAAATGTGCTTCCCGGGGGTATGCTTCCTGCAAGATAAACGATATCTCTCGCTTCGGCTGAAATGGCGCATGATGTCCCCATTACGAAATTGAAGTGCATTGGCGATTTTATATGGCCTTCTTTGTTCAGCCTTACAGCCGTATCTATCATTCCCTTATCGAATACCTCGATCTCGGGCTTTATGTTTGATTCGATCATTCTTTTTGAAAATACTTTTATCGTATTTTCGGTATTCGTGAAGATCTCATCACCGCCGAAATTGACGGTTCCGCAGTCAAGCGTGGCCATTTCAGGTTTAAGCTGTAGAGGCTGCATTCTTTCTTCATCGGTCATTCCGACAGCACCGCCCGTTGAAGGCTGGATTATCACATCCGGACATTCTTTTCTGATAGCGTCGATGCATTCTTTGAATCTGCCTACGTCCTGAGTCGGCGTTCCGTCGTCATATCTTACATGCAGGTGTATTATCGCCGCGCCCGCATCAACGGCCGATTTCGCCTCCCTTACGATCTCATGAACAGTGTAGGGAACGTTGGGATTACGTTCTTTCGTAACTTCCGCGCCGCATATAGCCGCGGTAATGATGAGTTTTTCCATATCGCGACCTCTTTATCTAGTAATTTTTATGTTTAACGTAATCAAGCGATTCCGCGACCATATCGACGGTATGCTTCAGATCCGCTTCGGTATGCCTGTGGCAGATATATCCGTGATGGAAAGGCTGCATGAATACGCCTCTTCTGATCAGCTGAGCAAAGAAATCCGTTCTTCTAGCTTTATATTTTTTGTAAACGTCCTTTTCAAAGGTTATGAACTGCATCGGCGGAATACCTGAAAGCTCGGCTCCGATATCGGCGGCATCGCATACTTTTTTCAGATCGGCGTTGAACTTCTCGCCTTTTTTCCAGAGTTTTCCGAGCACATCGTCCCTTTCCATGATCTCGAGGGTCTTTAGTGCAGCGGCCATCGGGATGGTGTTCGGGAAGAAAGTCGAAGATACGAAAACTTCTTTCTTTATCTTGGACATGAATTCAGTTTTACCTACGACCGCGCTTAATGCGTAACCGTTCGCGAGTGCTTTGCCGAATGTGCTCAGGTCTGGAGTCACGCCGTAAAGTTTCTGCGCTCCGCCTAAAGACAGTCTGAATCCTGATCTTATTTCGTCGAATATAAGAACTGTACCGTATTTGTCGGCCAAAGCTCTTACGCCTTCCAGGAATCCTTTTTTGGGAGACTGAAGCTGTTCGCCGAGAGGGTGTCCGAAAGGAGTTACGATAATTGCAGCCGTGTCGTTTCCATGCTCTTTCATAAGAGCTTCAAGTTCATCTAAATCGTTATAATGAAATTCGAGTGTGTCTTCATATAATTTTTTCGGAACGCCGCCTTTTACTTCCACGCACCAGTCATCCCAGCCGTGATATCCGCATCTGATAACTTTCAATCTGTTTGTATATCCTCTTGCGACCCTTACCGCTAAAGTCGTAGCGTCAGAACCTGTTTTTACGAATACGGTCATTTCGGCGCACGGTATAAGTTCCCTCAATTTTTTTGCGAGTACATTCTGAAGCGGCTGGGTAAGCGAAAAGCAGTTGCCGTATTCTCTTATCTGTTTTATCGCAGCTTCGTCAACTTCTTCCTCCCTGTATCCAAGAATTATCGGGCCGTAAGCGCACAGATAGTCTATGTATTCGTTCCCGTCAATATCCTGAACCCTGCATCCTTTTCCTTTTTCAAAGTAAATAGGATACTCGCCTTCCACGAAATTGTAAGGTCTTCTGATACCGAGAACTCCGCCCGGTGTAAAGCCCTGTGCCGTTTCAAATTCGGCCATGCTTTTTGTTAAATTCAGATGAGGTGCTTCTTTCATAGCTGTACTCCGTGATATTTTAAATTTTATAATTCTGCGTTCTCAACCAGCATTGCTATTCCCATACCTGTACCTATGCAGAGCGATGCGATGCCGTATCTTTTTTTCTGTTTTTTCAGTTCGTGAAGAAGTGTTACAAGAATCCTCGCTCCCGACGCGCCGATAGGATGTCCTATGGCGATAGCGCCGCCATTGATATTTATCTTTTCAGCCGGAATTCCAAGCTCTTTGGCAACTGCAGCAGCCTGTGCGGCAAACGCTTCGTTAAGCTCGAACAGATCAATATCTTCGATCTTCATGTTCTGGTCTTTTAAAAGTTTTCTGACGGCAAATAAGGGTCCCATTCCCATAATGTCCGGTCTTAATCCGACTAGCGCAAATCCCTTTATATAAGCGAAAGGTTTTACCCCAAGCTCATTTGCCTTGTCTTCCGACATTACTATCATAGCAGCAGCTCCGTCGTTGATCCCGGAAGCGTTACCCGCGGTTACGGTTCCGTCCTTAACAAAGGCAGGTTTGAGCTGAGCCAGTTTCTCAACAGTAGTGCTTTCCCTGACATATTCGTCCGAAGCAAAAACGATCTCTTCCTTTTTCTGCTTTATAACGATCGGGATTATCTCCCCGTCGAATTTTCCTTCGATCTTGGCTTTTCCGGCTTTCTGCTGGCTTTTTGCCGCAAGTTCATCCTGTTCAGCTCTGGATATGTTAAATTCTTTAGCTACATTCTCTGCCGTTATACCCATGTGATAGTTGTTTATCGGGCATGTTAGTCCGTCGAATACCATCGCGTCTATAACTTCGCTGTTGCCCATTCTGTAACCTGTTCTTGCTCCTTTCAGATAATACGGCGCGTTCGACATACTCTCCATACCGCCGGCAAGAACGATTTCCGCCTGACCCAGCATGACCGAATTATAAGCAAGCCCCACAGCGTGCAGACCTGATCCGCAAACGGTATTTACCGTAGAAGCAGGAACTTCGACCGGAATTCCCGCCTTTATCGCTGCCTGTCTTGCCGGATTCTGCCCGTTACCGGCCTGCAGAACGTTCCCGAGATAAACTTCCTGTATTTCAGATGCTTTTATTCCTGATCTTTCTATAACGCCTTTAACTATTCTTGCGCCTATTTCAACCGCGGGTAAAGAGGAAAGCGATCCGCCGAAAGAACCGACGCCTGATCTGTAAGGGCTTACAATAACTGTTTTTTTCATTTTTACCACCACTTTTAAGTTAATTTAACGGGGTAATATATATAATATATTTAATAATCTAAGTCAAATATATTTGTTATCTGAAAATAATCCGATTTTTCATTTGTATAAATCCGGCTGTTTATATAAATTGCTTTATCTGTAAATTACCGGGAGACTGTTTGAAGAAACTTATACCGAACATTATAGCATACAAATTTGAAAATAAAGAATACTCCGGTTCATTAACAGGGTCGGTTCTCTCTCTGGATCTTAAAGGATTCACAAAAATGACAGAAGAACTTATGAAAACCGGAAAATACGGCGCGGAGACCCTATCGGATGTTATCAATACAGTTTTCGAGCCTGTGATCAGGATAATTCACGAGAACGGCGGTTTTGTTTCAGCTTTTATCGGCGATGCTATTACTGCCGTTTTTCCGGGAGAATTCTCTGAGAATTCAATAGTTTCAGCTGAAAACATATTAAGTGATTTCAAAAAGAAAATCACCATCAATATAGAAAAAAAAAGATTCAATATAGAAGTCAGAATAGGAATTGCCTTCGGGAAAATTGAATGGAGGATAATTAACGCAGATAAGAGAAGCGTATATTATTTTTTCGGGGATACGGTCTATAGCGCAGCCGATGCTCAACAGTCTGCTGAATCCGGTAACTACAAAATGGTTAAAGACAGAGTTAAACGGTCTTTTAAAATTGAGAAGTTCAAAAGCCTGAAAGCGGATAAGATTAATTTAAGAACTTTGAAAAGGTTCATTCCCGATAATGTGATAACTATGAATACCACAGGGGAATTCAGGGAGATCGTATCGGTTTTTATATCATTTGACGAGAAAAAACTTGATACAGAGTCCTTTTCTAAATTTTTATGCGACAGGAGCCTTCAGTATAAAGGTTATCTGAACAAGATCGATTTTGGAGACAAAGGCGGTATAGCTCTGATCATCTTTGGAGCGCCAACTGCGTTCGAGAACTCGCCGGAGAATGCCGTCAGCTTCGCTTTTGACACCGTGAAAACTTTCAGAGGATTGAAGATCGGAATAGCGGGTGGAACGGCTTTCTGCGGTTTTGTCGGAAGTTCTGAGCGTAACGAATATACCGCTCTCGGCAAAGTCGTAAATCTGTCTGCGAGACTGTTGACCAGATGCAGTGAAAACAGTATCGTGCTAGACGAAAAAACTGCGCGTTTTGATTTTAAGAATTTCGCTGTAAAAAAACTCGGTTCATTCGAATTTAAGGGGTTCGAAGGCAAATTGAAAATATTCGCACCGGAAAGATCTCAAAAAAAGGCGGGAAAGGCGGAGAAGAACATATTTGTCGGCCGTACGAAAGAAATAAATGATATCCTGAAGTTCACAGAGCCCTTATTTAAAAACAGATCTTCAGGGATATTTCAGATAAACGGAGATCCCGGCATAGGAAAATCCAAGCTTATTAACGCTGCAAGACAGCAGATAGAGAAAAAAGGCGCTGACTGGTTTTATCTTTCATGCGATGATATTCTTAAAAAGAGCTTTAATCCGTTCGTTTATTTTTTTAACAATTTTTTCGGGATCAATGACAGTAATGCCGTGTCTGAAAATCTCCGGTTATTTTCTGCTAAGTTCTCTACACTAAATAAACAGATGTCCGGTGACGGTTTAATTAATTTTGAGGCTATGAAATATTTCATCGGAAGGCTGTCGGGTATAGAAATAAAAGACCCTGTCTTTGAAAAGCTTGAAAAAAGGGAAGTTTATGAAAACACTCTTTTCTCGATCAGGAGTTTTTTTCATCTTCAATCAAGATTATCACCCGTAGTAATAGAAATTGACGATATACACAACATCGATAAGTGCTCAAAGGAAGCTGTTGAGGCAATATTCAGAAACAGCGAAATGATCCCTGTCTGCCTGATCGCATCGTCAAGATTCGGCAGCGGCGGAGAGATATTCGATCTGAGTCTTAAAGACATTGCTGTAACAAACATGAACCTGACTTCTCTTGACCGGAAAAGCGTAGATGCTCTTGCGGAAAATGTTCTCGGTTCAAAGATATCTCAAGACCTTTCTGATCTTTTGTGGCAGAAGAGCGGCGGAAATCCTTTTTTTGCCGAACAGACCGTACTCTACCTTAAAGAGTCGGGCAGTATAATAAAAAAGGGACAGAATACCGAATTAAGATCAGCCGGCCTTGTTATACCGGAAAGGATATCCTCAATAATAATTTCCCGTATAGATAAGCTCGCCTCCGAATTGCAGGAACTTATCCGCACGGCCAGCGTACTTGGCAAAGAATTCAGCGTAAAACTCCTTTCAGCGGTGCTTAACAAAAAGGATCTTTCGGCAAATCTTGATAAAGCCGAGAACGAAGCTATCTGGGATAGAACATCTGAGATCTTCTATATTTTCAGGCATGCGCTGTTAAGGGATACAGTATATGAGATGCAGCTTAAAAAAACTCTCCGGGGTCTTCACCTGACTACGGCGAAAACAATAGAGAAGATCTATTCGAACGAGATCGAAAAACATTTGGGCGATCTGGCTTACCACTACGAAAAAGCCGAGATCAGAGATAAAACTAAAAAATATCTGGATCTTGCCGGGGATTTCTGTACAAACAATTTCATGAACAGTGAAGCTGAAAAATATTATTCCAAACTGCTTGAGTACTGCGACACTGACCTTGAGACAGCCATCGCGAAAAAAAATCTCGGAGATGTTATTTTCAGGCAGGGAGAATGGAAATATGCCGAAAGGATCCTAAGACAGAGCTGCGCTTCTGCAAAAAGATCAGGCGATCCAAAGCAGATAATTGTATCTGGTATTTCTCTTGCTGAGCTGATCGGCGAAAGAGGAGAATTCGACAAAGCGCTCAACCTCTTTGAGAAATTTCTGAAAATAGCTGAGAAGAACCGCCTTACAGAGCAGAAATATCATCTGTATGTAAATCTGGGTGTGGTAATAAGGCAGCTTTCTACCGGTAACGACAAAGCGGTAAAATATTATAAAAAGGCTCTCCGTTATTTTAAGAAAAAGAAATGTTTCAGCGTCATAACTGCTATTTACGATAATCTCGGGGTCACATATTCAAATATGGGCGACTACAAAAAGGCTGAATATTTTTT
>CALMWI010000020.1 GCA_937873545.1 uncultured bacterium
CTGCTTTTACCCGGGTGATGTCAACGCCTTTAAGCATGCTATGCATAGCTTCGCCATTCATAAGCATCATCTTTAATAGCGGAGGATACATAGTTCCTTCAACTTCAAATGCTTTATTGAATTTATCGGTTCTTAAATCTGCTTTAGTGATAGGCTTATAAGCATCTCCACCGTTACCACCGTTATAAAAATAAGGATCCTCTACGCCATAGTTAAAGAGATTAAATTTTCCCTGAACAGTTTTAAGATGCTTGTATAACTCGTTTATGTAAGCTTCTTTATTCTCTTGTTTCTCGAATTGATCTGTGAACTTACTCTGCATTTCCTGATGAAGTTTAGATTTAATTCCGAGAGTTATTATGTCTCGTTTCATTCCTTCTTTAATGTTAGGAACAGATTGATATGGGTCCATATACTTAATCATTACATTGACTAAATGCCTGTCAAATAATCTGTGCTCACCTGCATCGTTAATTATCTTTTCTATGTAAAGCCTGCCAGCCTGTGCAAATTTAGATGCTGAGTTCTCTACATATTCCTGCTGTATCTTTAAATCATTTGCCGGTTTCAATTCCCGGAACATAGGGTCCCTATGAATAAGATATTAAAATCTTTTATTGATACCAATTAACCCGTCTTTGACAAATAGATTAGGTGCAGTAAACCAGTTAAGAGGATTCCATCCGATCTTATTAGCATGAGTTCTTTCTCTTACTATCGTATGGAACTTCAATATTTTAAGCGCATCTATATTGCGTGTCCTATTCTCTAGTGTTTTGCGCGGCTCATTTGCTAACCCGATAACAGATTCCATGTAGTGATTAATTTTCCTATAGACATTGTTCAAGTCTTTATCAGTAGCAACTTTTAGAAATTCGTTTACATCGCCGTATGCTCCGGCGGTAATGTTATTTATGAAAGTATTCGTGTCTTTAAATAAATCTTTATCGTATAGAGCAAGGCCTCTTGTCTCTTCATTTATACCTGACACTATATCTACAAGACCGCCGATAAATTTTTTAAATCTTTCCTGCTGTGTCTCTGACAGAGCGGTATATACTTTATTTTTCTGAGCCTCATTTTTTGTAATGGCTCTAAGCATATCCGGTACTTTACAACCCATCTTAGCAGTCCTCCATGTGTTTGAGACTAAACTTAGTTTCAATATCTAACGCGCCTGTCATCCCGGGTTTTATCTTATATGACTGATGCAACCTGTCTTTAGCAAATTCTATCACTGCATCTTTAGTGATTACCAAATCCATATCAGTTGATTTGTTCTGCAGCTTCTGCATTACTGAAAGAGACAGTCCCATCGATCTGTATTTCATTGCTACTTTACTAGGTTCCGTTAAGGTATTGATAACTACTTCGACTGCGCTAGGGCTTGATGCAAGCCTTCTTGCATACTGAGCATTGCTTGCCTGCTTAGGATCAAACTTTTCTGTGCGTGTCAATTCAAGATAGTTATTCAATTTATTATGGAACTCCTCTATAGATAATGGCTTCCCTTTAGTGTCAGTGAAAGATACAACATCGGCAAATCTTTCGGCAACAGGTTTTTTGTTAAATTCTTCGCTCATTCTTTGGTATTCGAATTCGGTAGTAGCCGTTCCGGAAGCTTTGCTTAATGCCATTTCCTTTGCGCCAAGTATAGCATCCTGGGAGACAAAGCTTTTCTGAATGCTTACATTGATACCTGCTTCAGTAAATAGATTTCTGAAATCTGTTTCAGAGAATATTGATTTTCTAGAAGTCATATATGTAGTATTGAAACTATGAACTAAGTGATTGTAATACTCATTCACTGATTTATAATTCACAGCCTTAGTGTAAGCTAAACTTTTTAACGCATTGATATAGTTATTCATAGGTAATGCATTTGAATTAGCGTAGTATCCTCCGAATGCATCATACGCTTTCATGATCGCTGCCTTCATAGATATAGCATTGCCGAGTAAATTGACTCTTGTATTTGGAATAGACTTATCATCTACCAGAATTAAATTTGTAGGTTCGACATCTTTTGTTACCAGCTTGCCGTCAATCTCGAAAGTTTTCTGAGTGGCAGTATCAAAGAATAATCCTACTTCCTCTTTGGGTATATTAACATCTTTGGCTATATCTATCGGGTTCCTAGTCCATTGAGTATAGTCTAAATACTTACGCATAGTTAATACGAATGTAAGAATGTCCGGATCCATTTTAATCTTTTCATCTTCGTCAGTAGTCTGACCAGGATCAGGAACTCCATCCCTATAGTAATATTGATTTAGTTTATCGTATAGATATTTTCTATTAAGGATATCATCGAAATCAAACTTCTGATCTGTGCTGAGTTTATTATTTACAAAGTCTTTTATATCTTTGTACTCATAAGAAGTTAATATAGCAGGATTGTCATCGCTTCCAGTTCTTATCATTTTGGAAATTTTATCTATAATGATTTCTGTACTGCGGCTTTCAACCCTTGTGTATTCAGGACTTATTCTTTCTTTAGGGTCTCTTGTAAATAATTTTGATCTCGGAATAAATTGTTCTTGCACTTTATGGAAGCCATCAAAAGAGAATGCCGTTGCTGCTAATACGGCAGAAGTATTCTGCTTTATCAGATCTGTATCAGCGTAGTATGCTATGTTAGACGATACGGCTGATGTTCCGCCAGCATCTTTCTGTGCATATTCCTGCTCGTAACTCACTATCCTATAATCATTGGTTCTCATTTCATCAAAGATACCTTTAACTATTCCGTCATCTATCTCCTGATTAGATGCAAGGTTCGCTCCGAAGCTTTCTGTTTTAAGTGCTTCTATGTATTTATCTTCAATAGTATTGTACCTTGCATTCTTCATCTTATCTAACAGATGATTAGCAAATGCAGATGTAGCCATAATATTACTGAGATTATATGAATTGATATGAATTAATTTCCTTCCGGAACCCTTAGTGTTGTCTATCAACCCTATATAAGTTATACGATTATTGAATTCATCAACATCGTTACCTACCATTATATTTATCTTTTTGCCATCTATCTCAATAGATTTGTCGCTCATTACAGCTTCTGTTATACTTCCAAGCCCTTTGAAATGCTTGTTAGATTCTCGTCTTACAATAGAAAATCTTTCCGGGTCCATGTCACGCATCTTCAGATCGTTTTCAAATTGTTTTAACAATGGTTGATCTTCTGTATTAAATAAGCCGGCAAAGTCTTTCACATTATAAAGAGTACTGCTGCTTAATCCTTTGATATGAAGCAATGCCTTAACATAGCCTAGCGTCTGCTGAACTATATTGTTTGCCAGCCCTATTTTCATAGCCGGATTTTCTATCTGTTTGTCATCATACTTGGTTTTTGATTCTTCGCCAAGGCCTTTGAATGTTTGAAACTTATCGTCATAATATCTGTTATGCTGGAAAATAATATCTGCATCAGACATATTATCGGATGACCAATCGTTTACATACTTTGTATATTTCTTTGTCATAGTATGTCTGATTGCTTTAACAGAATTTTCAGCAGATACCATTGCGTTTAAGTCGCCGTCAAAATCTAAGTTGGCTTTACCTACCATATTGGCAGACCATTCTATATCTCTTGAATTCGGTATTATCCCGGCGATCAGCGACAACTGAGATGCTTGACCGGCTTTTACTAAAGGATAATGAATAGTCTTTGCATAATAAGCATACTCTCCGTCAGGAGTTTTAACTCTGTGTATAACTTTTTTATCTGCCAGAAAATTCATAATATCTTTAATTGCATTAGCATCTTCTAAAGGTTTACCGCTTTTTCTTGCTTTAATAAATCTGTTGAGCTTCTCTTGAGTATCTATCTTTATAGGATCGTGGTCGGCTAATTTAGATAATGCTTTCTTTGCCGTTTTAATTAGCGTCTCGTCCCCTATTCTAATAAGGTTTGTCTCATTGGTATTCCACGCGGCCATCTCTGGAAGAGGTGCGTTTTTATCACCGTATTTATTTTTTAATAACAATCCTTTAGAAGGTATCAGATAGTATGCGCTTTTCCTGTACTCGTCAGTAGGATCGACCAGTGCAGCAGCCCTTGAGTTTGTACCTGTAACTGTATAGATTTTCTGAAATGCCTTCTGTACATTTTTCATTACATTGCCCCAGTTGAGCACCATGTTTACAGGATCGCTACCACCTGTAATAGCTTCTCCTACGGCAGAGTTAATGTCTTTATTAAACTCTCCGCCTATCTTATCTATAAGTAAGTATCTTGCAACAGGATCAAGGTTGGCGCCAGAGTTTCCCATGAGCATTTGTTTTGCTTCTGTGTTCATAGGTGCATGTAATGCTATATTGTGGAAAACTGTTTTTAATAAATTATCAGAATAACCACTTATAGATAATGCTCTTTGTGCCAGCATGCCTCCTTCTACAGTATCAGTTCTATCTCTTTTAATCGTTGCGTATTGTTTACTTTTTCTATAGGTAACAGTAGCTTCTTTCTCTTCTCCATTGATATCTTTGTAAGTTATAGTCGAAG
>CALMWI010000021.1 GCA_937873545.1 uncultured bacterium
TGTACTGCTTTGCGGTGATGAAGTCATAGTTCTCGACTACAAAACATACCTGAACAAATTCCCGGACGATGAGCTTGTTGCAAAATATAAGCATCAGGTAAATATTTATGCCGATGCGCTCTCTAATATATATCCGGACAAGGCTGTGATAAAATATCTTTTCTTCATAAGCACTGAAAAAGCTGAAATGAAAGAAATATAAAAACATCTTTACGGAGCGGAACATGAAAAGCGAAGACGAAGTTCATAAAACAGAAAAGAAAACGATCGAGAGACTGATGGCCGCTATAAAAGAGCTGTCAAAGAAAAAATATATCGACGGAAAGAAATTCAAGAAGGTCCACACGATCACCGACAGGACATTCTGCAGGCTGATAAGTGACCTTAAGACCTATGTGCCTGTAGTATATGATCAGTCTAAGAGGAAATATGTCATCGACCGGAACAAAAATGTCGAGGGCGATAATATTCTCGATATGTTCGAAGCGCTGAATGTGGAGAACGACCTGCTGTTTTTCTACTGCTTTGTGAAGAGTATGAGGGACAGCCAGTATTTTTTCCCGCCTGTGAATACGAGCCTGGAAAAGAACAGGGTAACCGATTACGATCCGATACTGAGGACGCTGGAGAAACTTGTGCCGTCAGAGGATAAAGTTCTTTATGATAAGATCGAATATTATATTTCAGGCCATTACAAACTGAGCAGGAAGAATCACTTTCACAGGCTCTTCGAAGAAATATTAAAAAGCATGAAGACCGGCAGACTTATAAAGTTCAGATACAACGACGCGACCGTAAAGGTCGAACCTTTAAAACTGGTTTATTATAACGGTAAATGGTTTGTAATAGGCTATATGGTCGAATCTACTAAAAGACCGGCATCGGAATGGCTCGCGGTCAGAACCTACAATTTTTCGCACATAGACAGCGTCATGCCCACGATGGAATATTTCCCTGAGCATGATGAGATCGATACCGAGTTCAGGGGCTCGTTCGGCTTTTATATGGACGATGATGTTATAAAGAAAGCTGTCATCCGCTTTTATGACGCGGCGGTAAGGGAGGCTAAGGAGACGATATGGCTTCCTGATCAGAAGAATACAACGGCAAAAGGCACGGACGGAAAGGAATACTGTGAGTTCGAGATCGATTATCCCGAAAAAGGGGCAGTAGAGCTTATCTCGAGGGTTTTAAGTTACGGGAAGAATGCGGAGGTCATTTCGCCGCCGGAACTTAGGAAAGCATGGTTTAAACACATTTCCGATATGTATAAAAGATTTTCAGAAAAAAAATAAAAAACAAAAAGGCGTAAATATTTTCCTGCTCCGACATTATGTGGCGTACATGTTCGTTTATATTACCTCGTGACATTAAAAAACGGAGGATAAAATGAGCAAAATTGAAG
>CALMWI010000022.1 GCA_937873545.1 uncultured bacterium
GGAACAGAGCAGGATGACATCGCCCGGCTGTACGTCGAATTCCTGGATATCGACAGACCGCTGTACAAAGACCATACGTCTATGAAGCAGCTTGTCAGATCAGGCGAAATCCTTGATGAAGTGGAAAAGATCGTCGGAGCGCTGGATAAATACTAAGTTCTTATTCATTATAATTTAAAAGGCGGGTTTCCCCGCCTCAGATTGTCGAACAACCCCCGATTTTTCGGGGGTTTTCTATTTATGAAAATATTTTTTGGTTTGTTTAACAGTTTTTCAAACAACGGTTTTTTACGCTGAAAATGTCAGATATTACTGTTGAATCCGTTAAAAATACATTTATAAGCGTATATAAGCTTAAAATTAAGGCTGATGAATTAGCCGACAAGACAGATGCTATTGCCTCCGGTCTTACTTTCAGGTTTTTGTCCAATAAGTTCGCAATCTTTTTGATATTCTGACAAATCGCGGTCATGAGACATTGGAAAGTGACACTCATTATACCTCGATACCGTGCGTATCTGTAGCCATGGAGCTGTTTAGCATCTGCAAAGCTTCGTTCAACTGTTTCCTTTCGCCGTTTGTATATCTCCATTCCTTCTTTCGTAAGCCTGTTTTTGTCCATCTCAGCCTTATCTTCTTCCCATACGTGCCTTGCTATAAGCTTCCTGTGATTCCTGTCTTTTGTACATTCTTCAAGTCTCGGACATTTTGAGCATATTTCAGGTTCAGATACAAATTGCTGATAGCCATCCCTGCCTGTGTTCTGATATTTAAGGCGGAACCCTTCCGGGCATATGTAAACATCCTGTTCGCTGTCATACTCAAATAATTTTTTTCTTATGTGATTTTTATCTGAGCTTGGAGCCTTGTAGGCAAGCACTCCATAAATGTTACGCATCTTTAATCCGTGACATACTGCTACCGTATTATAACCTGCATCAAGCCCGACAGCCTGAACATCAAATCCGAACCTGTCTATCTGATGGTCAAGCCTTTCTATGTACGGTATGCTGTCGTGAACATTGCCCGGCGTCACATGAACATCTGTTATTATATTGTGTTTCCCGTCGACTGTTCTGTGATCTAAATATGCGAACCCTTCTTCCTTAAAGTCCCTGCACATATACCCGCTTTCCGGGTCAGTTGTGCTTACCCGTACTTCTTTTACTTCGGGTTCTTTGGCCTTGTCTTTCAACTCTTTCTTGCCGTGCCGAAGACGATCCTTATTTACATCTTCTTCAAGCTCATCAAGATAGTGCTTCGCTGTGCCTTCCACATCTTTCTTCTCGAACTTCTTCTTGTTCGCATTAGCTTTCAAGTGCGTTGAGTCTGTGTATAGTACTTCACCTGTTACAAGTTTTTTCCTGATAGCTAAAAAAACAATCTCATCAAAAAGCTCCCTAAAAACATCGCTATCCTGAAACCGATGAAGCCTATTATAGCTTAGAGTGGAGTGGTGGGGTATCGGCTCATTTATCTTATATCCCAGAAACCAGCGATAGGCAAGATTAACCTCTATCTCACGCATAAGCTGCCTCTCAGACCTGATCCCGTATAAAAATCCTAGAAAATATATCTTGAATAATACAACCGGATCCACCGGCGGTCTCCCATTGTCGTCGCAATAAAATGGACTTAATTTCTCACGAACAAAATTAAAGTCAATATGTTTTGAGATTTTTCTGAGAAGGTGATTCTCAGGAACGAGATCTTCCAGTATCACCATCTCTATCTCAGATTGTTTTGAGTCTTGTTTTCTTAGCATAATTTCTCCAAGAGCAGTTATGCAAGAAATTTAAGCATAAAACAGCCTTAATGCAACAAAATAATTACATATCTCACAACTATTTCTATAAATATAGTTATTTTATGCGACATAAAAAAGAGTGCAAAAAAAAAGTCCCTGATTTCTCAAGGACTTTTTCGACAATCTGAAGCGGCTCTCAGGCCGCTTTTTTTTTCGCGATGAAACCGCTGATAATTACAGCTGAACCTGCCAGTATCATTATAAGACAGA
>CALMWI010000023.1 GCA_937873545.1 uncultured bacterium
ATTGCCGGTTTCAATTGATTTGACCGTTCTCAATCCGATGCCTGACAATTCCGCCAGATGTTCCTGAGTTATCTTCAGAACTTCTCTGCGGTCTCTGATAATATTAGCCAATTCCTCATAGTGCATTATATTGCCTTTTTTAATCAAATATAATCATAAAACTGCAAATTGTCAAGTAATAGTGTAATGTATTGCACTTATTTATAATAATTCATAAGATACTGATAATCATCCGACTGATTAAAAAAATCTTTTTTTAAATCAATTTAACTTCAGTTTAATAATTTTTTATCCATCGTGAAATTGTCGCTCTGTTCAGCTCAAATAGGGAAGAAGCTTCAGAAATATTGTTTTCCAAAGCGTAATGAATTACTTTTAGTCTGAAATCTTTTGTATTATTAGTTTTTGAAGTCATGAATATAATTTATACAAATCGTATCATTTATTCAAATAAAAAAAAAGGGGTTCGAATTGAACCCCTTTGAATTTTTTACGCTTTCGCTTCCATGGCCATAAGGTCGGCCATCTTCCTCGCGAACTTGACAGGATCTTTCGGCATAGCTCCTTCAGCTATGAGAGCCTGATCATAGAGCAGCTCCGAATAGTCCTTCAGTCTTGCATCATCTTTATTTTTTTCAAAAATAGCATTGAGAGATTCATACAGCGGGTGCTTAGGATTGATCTCGAGCACTCTTTTTGATTTCGGAACTTCCTGGTTCATTGATCTGAACATTTTCTCCATGTTCGGCGTCATTCCGTGCTCGTCAGATACCAGGCAGACCGCGCTTGAAGTAAGTCTCGAAGACACTCTTACTTCCTTTATGTCCTCTTTAAGATTATCCTTTATAGTATCAAGAAGCGATTTATATTTTTTCGTATCTTCTTCTTTTTCTTTCTTGACAGCTTCATCTTCGCCGAGGTCTATCTCGCCTTTGCCGATGGATTTAAGCTCTTTCTTTTCGTATTCGGTCAGATTGTTGGTAACGAATTCATCTATCGGATCAGTGAAGAAAAGTACTTCATAATCCTTAGATTTGAATTTTTCTATGTGAGGTGAATTCTCAAGTATATCTCTTTTTTCGCCTGTTATATAGTAAATATCTTTCTGACCTTCAGGCATCCTTGAAACATAATCTTTCAGGCTTGTAAGCTTTCCCTTTTCAGTCTTGGTAGATTCGAACATCGCAAGATCGGCAAGCTTATCCTTATTTTCCCAGTCGGAGTAAAGCCCCTCTTTCAGAACTTTTCCGAATGAATTATAGAATTCGAGATATTTTTCAGGCTCTTTTTCTTTCATTTTCTTCAGAGTGTCAATAATCTTTTTAACAAGATTGGTCTTGATCTTCTCAAGCATTTTGTCTTCCTGAAGAATCTCTCTCGAAACGTTCAGCGGAAGATCTGCCGAATCGACGACACCCTTTATGAATCTGAAATATTCAGGTAGAAGGTTCTTGTTGTCATCCATAATGAAAACATTCTTTACATACAGGTTCACGCCGATCTTAGACTCGCGCCAGAACATATCGAACGGAGGTTTTTTAGGAATGAAAAGCAGAGCTTTGTAAGAAAGCATACCTTCCGCGCTCAGGTGGATCCTTTCCAGCGGTTCTTCCCAGTCATGCGAAATGTGCTTATAGAATTCGTTATAATCCTCATCCTTAATGTCTTTCTTGTCTCTCTGCCAGATAGCTTTCATCGAGTTAAGCGTCTGATCTTCGTATTTTGTCACAGCTTCTGCGTCTTTGATCTCCTTGCCGTCTTTATCTTTCGGCTTTTCTTCTCTTTCGATCGTCATAACGATAGGGTACGAAATATAATCGGAGTATTTTTTTACTACTTCTCTGATCTTCCATTCCGAAGCGTAATCTTCATGCTCTTTATTAAGATATAGAACGATCTCTGTTCCTCTTTCAATTCTGTCCGATTCATCAATAGTAAATTTCTCTTTTCCGTCTGATTCCCATCTTACCGCAGGTTCTGTTGATCCGGCCCTTTTAGAATTTATAACGATCTTGTC
>CALMWI010000024.1 GCA_937873545.1 uncultured bacterium
TACGCTGTATGTCAATATACTGATTATTCTGGTCTTGAAGAAACTTATCTTGATTATCCGCAATTCCTTCATGTATGGTATGCCGGTTATGCTTATGGTGGTATAGAACCCGAAGACATCTCGATAGCGACTGATTTTGAACTCTATCAGAACTATCCTAATCCGTTCAATCCCGCGACCGAGATTAAATTTGCTTTAAGCGATGCCTCGATTGTAAAGCTGAAAATCTTCAATTCCAACGGCCAGCTTGTTAAAACACTGTTCGAAGGAAAAAAGAATGGCGGTCTGCACTCAGTTCTTTTCAATGCCGATGAATTCAATTCGGGCATATATTTCTATCAGCTTGATGTGAATGGAGAAACCCGAAATAAGAAAATGGTTCTTGTTAAATAATTTTTAGGATAATATATGATAAAATATCCGGTTTTGATCGTAATTCTTGTTTTCTGTTCGTTTCTTTTCCCAACAGAGATAACGGATCCCGAAACCACAGCCGAGAACTTTATCCGGCAGCACGATCTAAAGATATCTTTATGCTCAGAGAGTACGACCTTAGCTGACGGCGACAATATCTTAGCCTATGCATTTCTATGCTCACCTGCCGGCTTTATTGTAGTCTGTACCGATGACAAACTGCCTCCGGTGATCGCTTACAGCGATAAAAACGGCTTTGATCCTGCATCGCCTCTCGCTTCACTGATTAAGAGTGATCTCAGCCTGAGACTTAAGAACTATGACAAAATGTCGGAGAATTCAAAATCGAAGGTAAAAGAAAAATGGATCCTGCTCAATTTTGAAATAAAATCAACCCCTGAATACGAACAGTGGCCGCCGGAAGGTTCAACTACAACAGGCGGATGGACGGAAACAGAATGGAATCAGAACGCACCGTACAACAAATTCTGCCCGATGGACCTTTCAGCCAATTCAAGGTCATACACAGGATGCCCGGCGACCGCCATGTCCCAGCTTCTTTTCTATCATAAAACCATTAACGGATTCAGATTTGAATACAGGAAAGACAGATATTATCACGATTACACTCAGAGCTTCTGGGTGGACGATGAAAGCGAAACTTACGATTTCCTCGACTTCGATGAAGTAAACGCATATCTCGACAGCATTGATGTCAAATGGGCTGAAGGCAGAGAGCTGAACGAGGACGAGATCGCCGCTCTTAACTGGGCTTGCGGAATAGCTACTAAATCGGTGTTTTCAGCTTACGGTTCCGGAACTTTCGGTGTAGATCA
>CALMWI010000025.1 GCA_937873545.1 uncultured bacterium
ATCAGAAAAAAATAATCATAGCTGAAATATTTAAAAAACTCCGAAAATAATTCTTGACTTCATATAAAATATTTTATATCTTTGCTGTCCGGATTTATGCTAATGTAGCTCAGTTGGCTAGAGCAGCTGATTTGTAATCAGCCGGTCGGGGGTTCAAGTCCCTCTATTAGCATTTTGTGGGTCAGTGTCCGAGCGGCTAAAGGAGGCAGACTGTAAATCTGCTAGCGTAAGCTTACGGTGGTTCGAACCCATCCTGGCCCACAACAAGCGGGAGTAGCTCAGTTGGTAGAGCATCAGCCTTCCAAGCTGAGGGTCGCGAGTCCGAGTCTCGTCTCCCGCTCTTGTAAAAAGCAGCAAGCTTGAAATAACAGCTTGCTCTTTTTATTAAAAATAAGCTTACTTAGCTCAGGCGGTAGAGCACTTCCTTGGTAAGGAAGAGGTCAGCAGTTCAAGTCTGCTAGTAAGCATGTTGAAATAAAAGAAATGGAGCATAAAATGCGTGATATGGTAATATTGGCATGCGGAGACTGCAAAAGAAAGAATTATAACACAGACAAAAATAAATCGAAACATTCGGGCAGGGTGGAGTTTAAGAAGTTCTGTAAATTCTGCAGAAAACATACAATGCACAAAGAGACAAAATAATAAACTAACAGGCGTTTAGCTCAGCCCGGCTAGAGCATCGGTCTCCAAAACCGAGTGTCGGGGGTTCGAATCCCTCAACGCCTGCTAAGATAAACGGGAGTCGTGATGAAGAAAATAATCGAGTATTTTAACTCCACGGTAAAAGAGATGAAGCTCATGTCATGGCCGAGTAAGCCGGAAGTATGGGGCTCGACCAAGATAGTCATAGGTCTGTCGCTTGTTCTAACAGCTTTCATTTTCTTTTCGGATCAGATACTGAACTGGCTCATAGGCTACTTCATAAATTAATGTAAATTAAAGCGGGAAATTCAATTGAGCGCTAATTGGTACATACTGCATGTTTTAACCGGAGAAGAGGTAAGAACGAAAGAGTTTCTTGAAAGCGAGATCGAAAGGTTAGGCTACAGCAATGAAATTCCTGAAGTTTTTGTTCCATCCGAAGAAGTTGTTCAGATGAGGAACGGCAAAAAGGTAAAGAAGCTCAGGCTGTTTTACCCCGGATATGTTTTTATCAGTTGCCACCTGAGCAGAACGATCGAACATTTTCTGTTAAGCAATTCAAAAGTGCTGAATTTTGTCGGCCCCAAAAACAAACCTCAGGAGCTTTCGAAGCGGGAAGTTGAAAGAATGCTCGAAAAAGCAAAAGCATCTCTGGGGAAAGAAAAAGTAGAAAATATTTATAAAGTGGGTGACTTCGTAAAAATAGTTGACGGACCGTTTACGGATTTCTCAGGAACTATAAGCGAAATAAACGAAGAAAAACAAAGGTTGAAGGTGATGGTTACGATCTTCGGCAGAAGTACGCCTGTAGATCTGGATTTCCTTCAGGTAAAATACGAATAAAAGTAATTAAAAAATAGAAGGCGCAGAATATGGCAAAGAAGATAATAGGATTCATAAAGCTTCAGTTACCCGCAGGAGTTGCGACACCGGCTCCGCCGGTAGGACCGGCTCTCGGCCAGAAAGGTGTAAACATTATGGAATTCTGTAAAACATTTAACGCCAGAACTCAGGATAAAAAGGGCGATATTATTCCTGTGGTAATAACGGTTTATCAGGATAAATCTTTTACATTCATCATGAAAACCCCTCCGGCGTCAATGCTAATCAGAAAGGCTTTGAAGCTTGAAAAAGGTTCTCCTGAACCGAATGTGAAAAAAGTCGGTGTTATAACACAGGAACAGCTTGAAGAGATAGCAAAGAAAAAGATGGAAGATCTAAACGCCAACGATGTGGAAGCGGCAAAGCTTATTATAGCCGGAACCTGCAGAAGTATGGGTGTAACAGTAAAAAAATAAATGAAAAGCGCGCTAAAGCCGGAGCGCAGATCATTTGATAAAATAAAAATGATTTACACGGGGAAGAGATGAAAAAAACGAAAAGAATAACCAAAATGCTCGAAGCGGTTAAGGACAGAAAGGGTCTTCAGATAAAAGACGCTGTCAGATACTGCAAAGCAAACGCTACGGCAAAGTTTGACGAGACAATTGAGGTTGCAGTTAATCTGGGAGTAGATCCCAAGCATGCTGATCAGATAGTCAGAGGCGTAGTTTCTTTGCCTCACGGAACAGGAAAGACAGTAAGAGTACTTGTATTTGCAATGGAAGATAAAGCCAAAGAAGCCCTTGAAGCAGGTGCAGACTTTGCGGGTTTCGAAGTATATATGAATAAGATCATGGAAGGCTGGAGCGACATTGATGTTGTTATAGCTACTCCGGATATGATGGCAAAGATCAGCCGTCTCGGAAAAGTTCTGGGTCCAAGAGGACTAATGCCTAATCCTAAAAGCGGTACTGTAACCAATGATGTGGCTCAGGCAGTAAAAGAAGTCAAGGCTGGAAAAATAGATTTCAGAACTGAAAAAACAGGTATCGTTCATGTAGGTATCGGAAAAGCGTCCTTTACAGAAACGCAGATAGAAGAGAACCTTATGGAATTTATAAAAAAAATAATCGCTCTGAAACCCAGCGCAGCTAAAGGTACTTATATTAGAAAGGTAACTTTAACAACTACAATGGGTCTTGGTTACGAAATTGACAGAAACTCGCTGACGACAGCTCAGATCGGTTAGTACCGGTACAGCGGAAACAACATTATCGGAGAAAAAAAATGACTGAAGCAACAATCGTAAAACAACAAGTTCTGGAGAAGCAAAAAGTAATAGACGAGATCAAAACTAAATTACATTCAGCTTCTGCGTTTTATGTAACCAGATACGATGGAATTGATGTTGAGAAAATATCTCACCTGAGAAAAGAACTCAGGGGAACGAAATCTGAGATGAAAGTATTTAAAAACACCTTGGTTAACAAAGCGCTTGAAGGAACAAAATACAGCAGTGAATTTTCAAAGATACTAAAAGGACCCAATTCACTTACTTTCGCTTATGAAGATCCTTCAGCTCCGGCAAAGATACTTTTCGATTTTGCCAAAAAGAACGAAAAGCTGATTATAAAAGGATGTTTGTTCGAGAATGAATTCTATCCGGCAGCTAAAATGTCTGTTATCAAGGATCTGCCGTCAAAGAATACGCTGTTGTCTATGATAGCAAGCGTTCTGAACGAACCTATGGCAAAACTGGCCAGGACACTTGACGCACTAAAAACTGCAAAAGAAAAAATGTAAATTAAAATAAAAATCGTATCGGAGGAATTCGTGCAAGAAATATTAAGTAAACTGGAAAAAATGACGGCAATGGAGCTGTCAGAGCTTGTAAAAGCGATCGAAGAAAAATTCGGAGTTACAGCAGCCGCACCTACCATGATGGCCGGCCCCGCAGCTGCAGCCGAAACTGCTCAGGTAGAAGAAAAAACTGAGTTTAATGTTGAGCTTATTTCTTCTGGAGATAAGAAAATTCAGGTGATCAAAGTGATCAGAGAGATGACCGGCTTGGGTCTGAAAGAAGCTAAAGACCTTGTTGACAAGTGCCCAAGTACTGTAAAAGAATCTGTTCCTAAAGAAGAAGCTCTCAAAATGAAAGCTCAAATCGAAGAAGCAGGCGGACAAGCTGATCTTAAGTAATAGATTTTCAGGTATAAGCCTTTAATTAGGGAAAGTTATTCTCGAATATCGGGAATAACTTTTTCTGTCTTAATTAAAGTGTGTATATTTTAAGTCAGTTGTCTTATTGGTCGTAAATATTAAATCGAGCGTGAAATGTTCATTAAATCAAAGCCAAGTATAACAAAATCAGAGTTTGTGTCAGGCTTTTTTTTATTTATACGCGAAAGTCCTTTAATTTAAATCAAAAATAGCAGGAGGACTAAATTTGAAAAAGAACGAATCCAGCAAAAGAATATCATTTTCCAGGATCCCTGAGGTTCTGGAGATGCCGAATCTTCTAGAGCTACAGTTGTCGTCTTTTGATGTTTTTATACAGAAAAGCATCAAAGGTCACAAGAAAAGAAATTCAGGTCTTCATCAGTCATTCAAGAACACTTTTCCAATCACAGATACAAGAGAAAGATATTTACTGGAATACATAGATTATTCGGTCGGTCAGCCTAAATATTCAGTGGTTGAATGCCAGGAGATAGGTGCGACCTATAGTGCTCCTTTAAAGGTAAGATTAAGGCTGTCGAAAAAAGCTGACAATTCGGATGAGTATCAGCAGACAATCGAGTCCGAAACATATTTTGGAACTGTTCCGATGATGAGCCCTAAGGGAACTTTTATCATCAACGGGGCCGAAAGGGTGATTGTAACGCAGCTCCACAGGTCGCCGGGTGCTTTCTTTTCTTCGAGAGTACATCCAAACTCTACAACTCTTTTTTCGGCCAAGATCATACCCTTCAGAGGATCATGGCTTGAGTTCGAGACTACGATAAATGATTCGATACAGGTTTACATCGACAGAAAAAAGAAATTTCCCGTAACGATCTTTCTGAGGGCGATGGGATTTTCTTCAAATGAAGAGATCTATAGTATGTTCGACCTTTTTGAAAAGATTAAACTGAACAAGAAGAATATTCCTGAACTCGCAGGAAAAATTTTGTTTAAAGAGATCGTGCGCAGCAATGTAAAGTCAACTGAAAAAGGCCAGTCGGGACCAATGATACT
>CALMWI010000026.1 GCA_937873545.1 uncultured bacterium
TGCTTATACTAGTCTATTTTATCGGCTCGGTCAGGATGGGTGCAAAAAGATGGATAGAAATCGGATCCTTCCAATTCCAGCCTTCTGAACTCGGAAAATTTTTATTTCTGTGCACACTTGCCCGTTACTACAGCGCAGGTAAAATACACTGGAACGATAAGAAATATACTGTTTTCGGTTCAATTCTAACGATAATTCCGTGTCTATTAGTGCTTAAACAACCTGATCTTGGTTCAGCGATAATCTATATTTATATATTTATAGCTGTAATATTCGCTGCCGGGCTTCCGTATTTTTATCTCTTCAATATGGTTGCGCTTTCCTTTTTTCTTTTCGCAAAAGGTATCGGCGACCAGTTCTTTATCACTGCGCTTGTGCTTTATGGAATAGTTCTTTATAAGTTTTCAGTAAAATTCACTACGGCTATAGTCTTGTGGTCAACAGGTCTGATACTTGGTATTGCTTCAAATATGTTTTGGGAAGGTCTAAAAGAGTATCAGAAGATGAGGCTTCTTACTTTTTTGGATCCTGAGAAATTTTCTAAGGATGGGGGCTGGCAGATAATTCAAGCCAAGACCGCTGTTTCAAACGGAGATTTTCACGGTATGGGATTTATGAACGGAAGCCAGACACAGCTCAGATTCCTTCCTGAAGGTCACACAGACTTTATTTTCAGTGTGATCTCCGAGGAATTCGGGCTTATAGGAATTTTAATTTTATTTACGGCCTTTATAGTTTTGTTTTACAGGCTTGTAAAAATAGTATCAAAAACGAGAAGCAGATATTTGTATCTTCTCGGTTCAGGAATAACCGCTTTGATAATATTTCAGACGGTTCTTAATATCTCTATAAGCCTGGGGCTGCTTCCGGTGACAGGACTTCCTCTTCCTTTTGTCAGTTATGGCGGCTCGGCTTTGATGATGAATATGCTGATGGTCGGTATAGTTATGAACATAGGAAAACATGAGAATAATATTTAGCGGGTGCGTTATATGAGAAATATAGTACTTTTTGAAGATGCGGGTTATACGAACTTCGGCCCTCTGACCAAAACGAGGCCTGTTTTCGAATTAAAGACAGGAATATTCAGTATAAGGGAAAGATATTCAAAGTTGTTGAAAGACTACCACTTCTATTACTTTTATCGTAAGTCATTCGATCCTATGATGAGCGAAATAGGGCTGAAAGGAATAGAAAAGTTGCCTGACGGACTTCCATTTTTAGCTATAAATGCAAGAATAGTCCCCAACAAAAATTTTCTAAAATATTTCGAAATCGCAGTAAATCAGAAAAGCATTCCTGCTACAGACGAAAACGAGAAACTTCTTATGGGTGTCTTTACAACTAAATCGGATTTTGTTGAAGCCGTAAAAAAAGGGTTGAAAACAAATGTTCAGCCTGTACTCGAGGTACTGAAATATCCATGGGATATTACTAATTCGATAGGAGAAACAATAAAAGCAGATGCAAATCTCCTTGAAAAAAAACAATTCAATACATCAAAACTTCAGGGTGTTATATTAGAGAAAAAAGAAGATATTTTTATTAGCAGATCCGCAGCAGTTAAACCAGGTGTAGTATTGGATGCAACGGAAGGTCCCGTTGTTATTGATGAGGACGCTGAGATAATGTACAACAGCGTTATACTTGGACCGGCTTACATAGGGAAGAATTCAAAGGTAAAGATCGGATCGAAGATCTATCATAACACTTCTATCGGAGAAGTATGTAAAGTTGGAGGGGAGATAGAAAGCACGATAATTCACGGATACAGCAACAAACAGCATGAAGGTTTTCTTGGACATTCATATATAGGAAAATGGTGCAACCTTGGAGCGGATACTAATAATTCTGATTTGAAGAACAATTATTCTTTCGTAAAAGTAGAAATAAACGGAGAACTGATAGACTCGGGATCATTGTTCGTAGGCATGATTATGGGAGATCATTCAAAAACAGGAATAAACACGATGATAAATACAGGAACTGTTATTGGAGTAGCCTGCAATGTTTACGGAGAGGGATTTCCTCCAAGGTATGTTGAAGATTTTCATTGGGGCGGCAAGGAAAAGCTGGTGATCTATCCTTTCAAGAGAACTCTCGAAACAGCTAGAACTGTAATGGAAAGAAGAAGCATAGCGCTAAAAAAACATGAAGAAGACATTCTTAAAAAACTATATTTAAAACTTAAACAGGAATAAAAAATGTCTGATAAGAAATTCTACATCATCTCGGTAGCTTTGCTGATCATTGCGATCACTTTTAGCTATAAATACGAAGAAGGTGAAGCATCAAACGGCGGAAACTCGCTGAATTATTTCCAGAAAATGAACTATATTTTGAGAGTCGTGGACAATGTATATGTTGACGAGCCCGATATCGATAAGGTTATGGAAGGCGCTATTGAAGGTATGCTGAAAACTCTTGATCCTCACTCATCATATATTCCGGCAGATAAACAAAAAGAAGTTGAAGAGGATTTTGAAGGAGTTTTCGGTGGCATAGGTATCGAGTTTGAGATTAAAGATAAGTATCTTACTGTTATATCTGCTATCCCAGAAACGCCGTCAGAGAGAATAGGACTGATGCCCGGAGACAAGATTATCAGAATAGATTCCAAAACAGCTTACGATATTACGACAGAGGATGTTTTTAAAAGACTTAAAGGACCCATCGGATCCAAAGTAAACATTACCGTAGCCAGAACGGGTGCTTCTGAACCGATCGATTACGAAATAATAAGAGCAGCGATACCGATATACAGCGTGGTCGCGGAATGCTTACTTGAAGATAAGATTACCGGTTATATTTCGATAAACAGGTTCGCGAATAAAACTTCCCAAGAATTGGAAGACGCATTGAACGCACTATCGAAAAAAGGAATGAAAAGACTTGTTCTTGACCTAAGAGGCAATCCCGGAGGATTGATGGATCAGGCTGTAGAAGTTGTAGAAAAGTTTATCGGAATAAATAAAATGATCGTTTACACAAAAGGAAGGTTCAAGGATTTTGACGAGGAATTTTATTCCACGAAAGAAGGAAACCATAAAAGTCTTCCTCTGATCGTTCTGATTGATGCAGGATCCGCTTCAGCATCGGAAATTGTAAGCGGAGCTTTGCAGGACCATGACAGAGCCTATATTTTAGGCGCTAAATCTTTTGGTAAAGGTCTTGTTCAACGTCCTTTCGATCTGGGTGACGGTTCAGTTGCAAGGATAACAATTTCCAGATATTATACGCCTACAGGCAGGCTTATACAGAGGCCGTACGACGAGGGAACTGAAAGTTATTTTCTTGACAGGTACCTCGATCCGGAGCTTATGACAGAGCAGGAAAAGGCGAAAGAAGATTCAATAAAAAAAGCTGAAACTTTTTACACGCTGAACAAAAAGAGGGTAGTTTACGGCGGCGGAGGAATAACGCCTGATTCACTGATAACCTATGACCCGTATTCGGATCTGATGTCGGATCTTTTCAGGATGAGAGTATTTCAGGATCATGCGATTGATTTTTTTAATGTTATGAACGGAAAAGAGGCCGTATGGAAAAACGATTTTGAGAAATTTTATAAAGACTTCTCCGTATCTGAAAGTATGGTAGAAGATTTCATAAGCGTTGCAAAAAGAAATAAGATAAATATAGTTGAAACGGTTCCGGACAAGAAGGATATGGCTAAAAAAGAGTATTATTATTCAAAAGAGCAATTCAACAAAGATATCGAAAAGATCAAAATCGAGATCAAATATAATATTGCGAGACAGTATTTTAAAGAACGCAGTCTCTATCCTAGAATAAAAGCAATGAATGATAAATTTGTGATAATTGCTCTGACACTTTTTGACGAAGCTAAAAAGCTGGCGGATATATAGGAAACACTGAATGTTTGAAAAAACTTACAGGGAATTTGAGGAACTATTTGTAATTGATTTTAACAGGATCAAGTGGGATTTTGTTAAGCTCAATCCCATGGAAAGAGTTTCACTGCTGATAGTTGAGGATGAAAGCTCTTTCCGGGAAATGCTAAAAGAAATATTCGAATCTCAGGAAATATACAAAATCGACACGGCTTCAAACGGACAGGAAGGGCTTAATAAATTTATTAAAAACAAATACGACCTTATTCTGACCGATGTAATGATGGATGCGCTCACCGGTATAGAAATGGCGGAAAAAATACTTAAGATCGATTCAACCCAGAAAATATTCTTTGTAAGTTCGTGGTCAAGCAAAAAACAGATGTTCGACAAGTTCGAGAAGCAGTTCATCGAGGGTAATTTCCAGTTTATCGATAAACCTTTCGATCTTGATGAATTTCAGAACAGGGTATTTTTGTTTATGAATGAAAAACTTTCCGGAGTGATTTTTCATATACTTGACAGAAACGCAATGAATAATGTAATATCTAAGCTCGAGCCGTATCAGATACTCGCTCTCCACAGAGAAATTTTGAACAGGTGTATTTTTCTGGCAAAAGAACTGACAAATAAAATCTATACAAGAGAGAGTATCTCAGCACTTTTTCTAAAAGACAAAGACTACATGAAAAGCGTTTCATGTCAGTTCGACGAGATCTACTGCAGAGGAAATGTGTGCCTGAAAATCTCGCCAAAGTGCATGTCAAACAAATTAAAAAAACAAATTGAAATAATTGTTGACTTGATTGAAGAAATTCACGATTATTATAGAAGGTTTGAATTGAGGAAAAAATTATGAAAAAAATTCTTGTTGTCGGTTCTGTAGGAATAGACGATATCGAAACACCGGCAGGTAAAGTTGAAAAGGTTCCCGGAGGTTCAGCTGTATATTTCAGTCTGGCAGCCTCAATGTTCGCAAAAGTGAATTTCGTCGGTGTTGCAGGATCTGATTTTCCACAGGAAACGATTGACCTGATGAAGTCAAGGGATATTGACTTAAAGGGATTCGAGATCGTGGAAGGAAAAACTTTCAGATGGTCGGGAAGGTACCATGACGATATGGACAGGAGAGACACATTATTGACAGAATTAAATGTATTCGAGACTTTTAAACCTAAACTTCCGGATGAATACAAAAATTCAGAAATTTTATTTTTAGCGAACATTCATCCTGATCTGCAGCTTGAAGTTCTTAAAAATGTGAATAAACCTGAGCTAATAATATCAGACACGATGAATTTCTGGATAAACAGTGTTCCTGAAAAAGTCGTTGAAGTGATAAGAAAGTCTGATATTTTCATAATCAACGACACTGAACTTCTACTGATGACTGGAGAAAGGAATTTCCTTTCCGGAGCAGACAGGATACTTGAGGAATGTCCGCAGCTCAAAGCGCTTATTGTAAAGTTGGGTAAATTCGGTATATATGCTACAGATGGTAATGACGAATTTTTCCTTCCGGCATTTCCGCTCAGACAAGTTGTTGATCCGACAGGCGCTGGCGACAGCCTCGCCGGAGGTTTTACCGGGTATCTGGCTAAAACAGGTATTTATACTTTCCAGAATATAAAAACGGCCTGTGTTTACGGTTCAATAACGGCTTCATATTCTGTAAATGATTTTTCAATTCAGGGCTTAAAAGAGTTCGACCTTGATGATATAAAAAGTGAATATGATATTTTTAAAAAATTAACGACCTTTTAGTTTGTTTGCTTCTGAAAGTTCATTTATCCTGTCCCTAAGAATGTCCCTTTCTTTCTTGGTAAGTCTGCACATTACGGCGTTCTCGTAATATTTTCTACTCAATTGGCTATCATTCAGAGCTGAATAGCTTTTTGAAAGAAAATAATAAATGTTGAACATATCTTTTTCAGAGTATTTAGGGTTCATTGCCGAGATTTTTGTTTCCAACTTATGGTAAAGCTCTGTTGCATCCTGATATCTCTTCATCTCGAACATGGCTCTTGCCTTCAGAAATAAAAATAAATGATTATCTGGATATTTTTCCAGAGCTTTATCGGCAACCGCTTCTGCATCGGAATATTTTCCGTAGTCAATGTATATCCATCCTAAAGCTGATCTTGCCAGATATTCGCTGAAATATGAGGTCGCTATACTTTGTTTCATCAATAGAATAGCAAGATCCCTTCTGTCATAAACCCAGCTTAATACAGTGCTTTTATAATACTTATAGTTTGCAAGAAGCATTATTGCGTCGCCGTGATATCTGTCATATTCAAGACAGTCCTCAATGTATGATATGCCGTCAAATGTTTTTGTGATTCCTGAAAATCTGCTTCCGTCACGCCCGAGCATGTATCCTTTATTAATCAGCGAAGCACCCATGTAGAAATTAAACCAGGGGTCTTTATCATTGTTAGACAAATGGTATTTCGCTTTTTTTTCAGCCAGATCATAATAAAGCACTATTTTAGAATCGAAACTGTCTGATTCATAATATGAAGCGAGGAAGTTATAATAGAATCCTAGGAAGAAATCACCGATGGGGTGATCCGGATAAGTGTCTTTAATATATTCGAAAATCGGCAAAGCTTCCTCAAATTTCTCCTGATACATAAGATCTATGGCGGCGTTGACAGTATTTCTTTCTAAGTCCTCTATATCGGAAGCCGGCAGAAATCCAGGCAGTATAATCAGGCATATCATTAAAATCAGATTTTTCATATTTCACTCCCTAAAAACATACTTACTCCATAGTAATAAAATAAAATATACTTTTCAAGTAAAATTTAATATTATTGGCAGTTAGTATTTATGTTACTTGAGAAATCTGTCGAGCCATTCGCATATTTCCGCAAGAACATGCAGATTCGATTCGCGAGCTTCGTATCCGTGGCCTTCATAAGGTAAAATAACAAGGCGTGCATTTCCGCCGTTGCCTTTAATTGCCGCATACATTCTTTCCGACTGCATAGGATAAGTACCAGGATTATCGTCATCGGCTCCATGGATCAGTAGGAGAGGTGTTTTTATCATTTCCGCATTCGAGAAAGGGGAAGCCTTCTGGTAAAATTCTTTAGCCTGCCAGTAGGTTCTTTCTTCAGATTGAAACCCGAACGGGGTGAGCGTTCTGTTATACGCTCCGCTGTTGGCGATGCCGGCTTTAAAATAATCCGTATATGCAAGCAGGTTGGCGGTCATGAAAGCGCCATAGCTGTGACCTCCTACCGCCACCTTCGTTCTGTCTATCATGCCGAGTGAATCAAGATGATCTATGGCAGCCAGCGCATTCATTTTTATCTGTTCTATGAAGGTATCATTTCTTTGCTGAATATTTCCGACGATAGGCATGGAGGCATTGTCGAGCACTATATATCCGTGCAGAGCAAGATATTTTACAGATGCTCCCCAGAATCTTGTAAAAGAATAATTCGAGCCTGTTATCTGACCTGCTGTACTTAACTCGACAAATTCTTTCGGATAAGCCCAGATTATAAGCGGATACTTTTTTTCTTTGTCGTAATCCGGCGGGAGATATAATTTTCCGCTGAGAGTTATGGAATCTTTTCTCCGATAAGTTATCAGCTCCGTTTTAATCTTTCGTATAATAAGCGCATGATCAGTATTTGTAGTGATCTGTAATCTTGATCCTGTATTATTATCTGTGACAAAATAGTTTCGCGGTTCATAAGGCGTTTCCCGTGTAATGCAAATTCTGTTGATGTCAGAACCGGTAAATCCAACAAAATTCTCATAGCTTTTATCGGCACATTTAAAAATAACTGTTTTTTTGCCGTCCTTTAGTGAAAACTTGTGCAGGAATGGAAAATTTCCGGTCTCAGAATATCCCTGACCGTAGAGAAATGCGGAGCCGTCTTTTACTTTTATCACTTTATAACCGTTCGGCAGCCTTGTCGTGACAAATTCACCTGGATCTTCATATTTTTCGTTCTCGCTACGCGTAAAAAGCATTTTATCGCCTGTCGAACCGTCATAAGAACCGTAATATGTGCTCATCCACTCATTGTCCCGGTCATAATCTAAATATACTAATCTTCCTTTCTCATTGGTAAAACCAGAGACATATCCGCGGTTCTTTGTCTTAAGAAACAATTTCGGATCTTTATCGAAGGGCGAACATAATTTGTAAAAGCTGTCCCTGTAAGGAACTGTTTTTTTTGGATCCCCGTCATCCTTGGCGACTATCCAGCACAATGTTGAGTTTTCGGTCGGGATCCATTCAGGCGATCTGATACCGGTTTCTACTCCTCCGATAGGTATTTCATCCTGAACAGGCTTCGTAACTAAGTTTATTATTTCATTTCCGTTGGAATTTAGGATAAGATAGCTGTATCCGAACCTTGAGTAAGGTAATGTGAAAGAGTAAGGTTTGTTCACAATTCTGACTAGAAAATATTTTCCGTCAGGCGACTGGATAAAAGATCTGTAAACCGCGGGTTTTCCTAAAACGGTTTCATTTCCGGTCATGATATCCAGCTTAGCGAACCTGCTTGTAAAGTAATAATCGAACAGCTTTATGTCGAACTGGGTCTCGAGCAGGTTGGAATAAGTTCTCAGCTGAGCTGTCTTGCCGAAGCTCTCTTCTGACTTGGGAGCTATATCAGCAACGGATTTGACAGGCGCAGGCTCATTCTCATAAAATATCCTTGGAATTATCAGCGATCTGGAGTCAACGCTCCACTTTATCAGAAGCCCGGCGAAAGCCATATTTACTTTTCTGCTGTCTTTGAATACCATGATTCCGGATTTAAGATCAATTACTCTCAGATAAACGCCGTTTTCCAGCTGGGATAGATAAGCCAGATATTTTCTGTCGGGCGAAACTTCAAAATCAACTATTCTGTTGTCTTCTCTTGGAGTAAGATCTATCCTTTCGTCAGTCTTTAGATTGATAAGTTTTAAATATAGTTTGGGATAGCTGATCTTTTCTGAATGAATTCTAGGCAGAATTATTTGTCCGGCAAGTGAAAGTCTTTCCTGAGACAGACTCTCAAGGCTTTCATACCTTTCATAAGTATATTCGATCGCATAATCAGTGCCTTCGACAAGTGTCAAAAACTGCTCATTGGGTGCCTCAAAAACATTCAGGATGTCTTCAGGCGGCAATTTATAGCCTTCAGCGAATGTGCAGACTGTAATTGCGGTTAAAAGAAGCAGGGCAGAGGTAATTGATTTCATGTAGGCTATCCTTTGAATGAACTATAATTATAACGAAAAAATGTTTTCTAATCAAGTAATTTAGAAAGTAGAAAATGTTGGATATACAGAAGATAAGTAGATTTAGATAATCCTTGGATTTTATCACAAAATAACAAAAAATATCCTTGGATTTTGTCAGAAATATCATTATATTAACCTTGGATATTGACAAAAACGAGGCAAAAATGATAAAAAGAGATATTTACAATAATTTACTTGAATGGAAAAACGAAGACGGAAGAAAACCGCTACTGCTTCGAGGAGCAAGACAGATAGGCAAAACTTATCTGATCGAGCAGTTCGGTAAGAGCGAGTTTGAGAATATTGTTGTTTTGAATTTGGAAAAGAATCTGGAATATGAAAAATTCTTTACTTCTCTTGATCCGAAGGATATGATAGAGAAAATTGTTTTTTCTACCCGCGAAAAGATCAAACCAGGTAAGACTCTTCTTTTTATTGACGAGATACAAAACTGTCCAAGAGCTATCGTTGCTTTAAGATATTTTTACGAAGAAATGACGGAACTT
>CALMWI010000027.1 GCA_937873545.1 uncultured bacterium
GTGTCAGACTTGAACCAAAATAGTAATTTATTGCAGAATACTCAAATGTAAACCCGGCAAGTTTAGTTTCAACGGTAATTGAATCTCCAACTGTCAAACTATCTCCTTCAACAGGAGAAATTATTTCAATCTCTATCACTCCATATTCAGTAGCGCTGGATGATTTTTCACAGCCGGTGAAAACGAACACAAAAAGCAAAAGCAACGCAGATAAAAAGACCGTGATTAACTTCTTCATTTAACTCTCCTTTTTTATATAATTTTTAAAATTCAATTTTCTAACACCGCAGAATCTTACTGTTCACATCTTACCTTTCATATAAGATTTCTTAATTTGCATAAAATTTATTTCAAAAGCAAATAAAAAAGTATTTTTTTTCTTCGGCTGTTTTTACTATATAATCCAGAGACTGATCGAATATCTCTTTTGATTTTTTATTGTCGTGCATAACAATAATAGACTTTCTTTCGAGATATAAGTCTGTAAGTCTTCTTAGCTGAGAAAAATCGCCGGTATGATCAGCGGTTAAAAATGACCACATCATCATTTTCATTCCTTTTTGTCTGACAGCAGCCGTAGTGTGAAAATTGAACCAGCCATAAGGCGGCCTGAACAATTCAGGCTCTGAACCGGTTATCTGCTTAATTAGTTCATTTGTTTTTGAGATCTCTTTCTCATTTTCTGTCTCGCCTTTAAAAAGCAGGCGTTTATGGCTATACCCATGGTTCTCAACTCTGTGCCCTGCTTTTACTATCGCACCGAATTCCCTGAAATATTTTTCTATATTTTTTCCCGTACAAAAGAAAACAGCTTTTATCTTGTGTCTGTCAAGGGAATCGAGAATTCTTAAGGTATCTTCTGAAGGACCGTCATCTATTGTCAGCGTTATGCCTTCCTGCCTGTTTTCCCATAATACATCAGGGAAAAAAGATTTCAGCCACTTTGGAGGCTTGTAAAGAAAATCCATTAGTTTTCCAGTTCAAGGAATTTTGTCGTTTTCGCCATCAGATCAAGCTGAATTATATAGGGATATTTGTCTTTTGAGGGCGCAAAGACCGCTCCGTCAATAAGATAGAACGATCCGTTTTTAATAAATGCGTAAGTAAAGAAAGGTCCGCCGCCGTCTATATATTCCCATATTCCCTGTACTTTTAAGCCGTCTTTTACAAAAGTTGAATCAGGTGTAAAGTTTAAAATTTCTGGATTTATCCTGACACTGTCTGCGAAATGCCTGCCGATCCTGTCTCTTGTCTGAATTATATTTTCCTGAAATGATATTTCCGTGTTGTAATCGCTTCTGAGCAAGGTCAGCCACCTGTCCGGATTTGTTCGCCTGAATCTGATAAACTTATCTTTATCCTCACCCCTTTCGCCGATATTAAATTCATGCGGAATGAACATTTCAACATTATATTCTTTTTTCAGGAACTCTTCAGCCGTTTTATTATTGAATCTGTCAAACAGCCGGTCCTTAATATCTGAGATCATTTTATCGTAAAAAAATCCGAATATTTTGTCGCTGAACCTTTCGAGATAACCTCCAAGATAAATACTCTTTGAATCAAGAAGAAAAAGCACTGTCTGGTCTTTGGCCCATGCATCTTTTTTTACTGCATAATAGTAATCGCCGTTCCTGACACCTTCAAGCACGCCGTCGGTCAGCATTTTTTTTATATACTGCGCTTCAGGGTCATCGCTGTCGATATTAGCAAGAAGAATCAGATTTTTATGCCTGCTGAATCCCTGATGAAATTCATCAATCGTTATTCTGTTCAGGCTGAAGAGTTTTTCTTCTGTCGGAGTAAAAATGGAATGCGAAAATATCCTTTCAAGTTGAGGATAATGTGTATCAAATATTGTCTGGTCTGCAAGAACATTGATTATGTTTTCCTGACCCAAAGCGGGTTTTTTATATACTGAACACGATGAAGCGATCATTAAAATCCCGATGAGACCCGAGATGATTGTATATTTACTTTTTGTCAGCAATATTGACCCCCATTTTTATAAGTTCGTCCCTCACTCTGTCTGCTTCCGTCCAGTTCTTTTCCGCTCTGTATCTGTTCCTTTTCTCAATAAGTTCATTGATCACTTTCTGCTCTTCAGCGGAAAACTCTTTAAACTTTCTCGGTTCAAAGTCAAAAACTTCAAAAATAGAATTTAATGATCTCATAAAATCTATGACTATATCTTTTTCATTTTTAGAAATTCCTGATTCGAGCTTTTTCCTTACAGTTTTAATTAATCCGTACAGAGATGCCAGAGCCACGCTCATATTAAGATCGTCATCCATTCCTTTCTCGAACTGCTCTCTTGCTGCTTTAATATCCTGAGCAATACCGGCTTCTTTATCTGCAGCGTGTGTATTTAGAATCTCCTGGATAAAATCGTTAAATTTATCTATCGTTTTTTGTGATTCCTTCAGCTGTTCTTCAGTGAAATTGAGCTTCGATCTGTAATGAGCCGAAAGAAATGTGAATCTGATAGAATCTGCAGAAAATCCCTTGTTTACAAGGTCTGATACTGTGAAAAAATTTCCGAGCGATTTACTCATCTTTTCATTATTAACAACTACTCTGCTCTTATGCATCCAGTAGTTCACGAATTTTTTTCCGTTAGCGGTCTCAGATTGAGCGATCTCGCTTTCGTGATGCGGAAACTTGTTATCCTCCCCGCCCGTGTGAAAATCAAGCGTCTCACCGAGATATTTCTTACTCATAGCTGAACATTCTAAGTGCCAGCCGGGAAATCCTGTTCCCCACGGCGATTCCCATTTCATAATATGGGCTTCATTCTTGCCTGTAAGCTTCTTCCAGACCGCGAAATCGAACGCTGATCTTTTATCCTCATTGACCTCTACCCTCGCACCTGCCTGAAGAGCTTCGAGGGAATTGCCCGAAAGCCTACCGTAATCTTTAAACTTTGAAATATCAAAATAAACACCGTCAGATGTTTCGTAAACAACACCTTTATTTTCAAGCTCTTTAACCATTTCGATCATTTCATTTACATGCTCGGTGGCTCTGGGATATTTGAAAGCGGGAGTAAATTTTAATACTTTAAGATCGTTCATGAATAGATCTTCATAGTACCTTGCGATCTCCCACACTGTTTTGTTTTCTTTCTTAGAAGCGGCTTCGAGTTTATCTTCACCGGAATCGGAAAGCTCGTTATCGTCGGTCAGATGCCCTACGTCTGTAATGTTCATTATCCATTTGACTTCATAGCCTTTATATTTCAAGTATCTGACGAGCAGATCGGCCATAAGAAAAGATGAAAAGTTCCCGACATGAGCGTTGCTGTAAACGGTCGGTCCGCAGGTGTATATCCTTGCTTTTCCTTCTTCTATAGGTACAAACACTTCTTTTTTCTTCGTCAGACTGTTGTATATCTGCATCATTTCCTTTCCTCATTAAACTTATATATCCAAAGAGTGAAAAGTAAAATATTTTTGATAAATTAGCAATAAATTAGTATATTATGTTCATGTACACACAATTCACAGAATCGGTCATAGAAATTATCAAAAACATTCCTAAGGGAAAAGTTCAGACTTACGGCGGAATTTCGAAACTCGCAGGCCATCCTAACGGAGCCAGACAGGTCGTTAGGATCTTGTCGTCTATGTCCGACAAGCATAATTTACCTTGGCATCGTATTATTAATTCAAAAGGTGAACTTCCTCAACTTAGCTCTGAAATGTTTGCTGAACAGATAGAATTACTCAGAAAAGAGAAAGTCAAAGTCAGTGTTGACGGCAGAATAGATCTTAAAAAATATCTCTGGGACGGATATATTAATATCCTCACATATTCATCATGACGATAGCAACGATTATCATTACAACTGCAGTCATATCTTTTTTGCTGAGTTTTTCGCCGAATATGAAATATCCTCCGAGATTGATAATGACTATCGTGCCAGAACTGTAGATCGGAAAAGCTACCGACGCTTTGTAATACTGTAATGATTCGATCAGAAAATAAGTAGCTGCCATATTAGGAATGCCGGCAGACAGTCCCGTCACGATCTCTTTATAAGAAATTTTATTCCCCTGCCTGACAGACTTTACCGTAAAAGTAAGACTTATCAGAAATGCTGTGAAGAATATTACGAACATGTAGGCGGGTTTATATTGCATATCGAAATACTTCTCGAAGATCTTTGTGGTGAATTCGGCTGTTCCTGCTATAAGAAAAAGAAGAATAAGCGTAAGTTTTAAGCTTTTGAATGATCTGATATCCTTCGTATCAAGGTTTAGAAGAAGTATTGCTGATATGGAAATCACAACGCCAGTACTCTGCAATATGTCCGGGATCTCTTTCCAGAAGATCATAGAAAGTATCACGGGTAGAATTATACCTGTTTTTGAGACAGCTCCGGTAATGCCTACGCCGTTCTCCTTAATGCTTTTCTGGATGAAGATAAATCCAAGATAATACATGACGCCGGTAAACAGACCGAGATAAAGCACTTCGCTCAGACCGGCGATTAAACCTGTTCCTGAAGAACTCAGGCTTAGGATCATGCTGATCGAGAATGCAGAAATGTAATTCGATGTAGTGACTGTGTTGCGGTTGAAACCCCTGCTTTCGCTGAATTTAAGTATTAACGATATCGCTGAGCTTGACAGTATTGCGAGGATGATATAAGCCATAATACTTACCTTAATAAATTAATCAAAGAATTATATTGTAAAAACAAAAAATAATCAATATATTCCGACCTGATTAATTTACGCATAAAGAGAAAATGAAGAAGTTAAGAAATATCGCAATAATCGCCCATGTTGACCACGGAAAAACAACCCTGATCGATGCTGCTTTAAAACAGACCGGAACTTTCAGAGAAAATCAGAAAGTCGAAGAAAGAATAATGGACTCGAATGATATCGAGAAAGAAAGAGGTATTACAATATTTTCAAAGAATGCCTCGCTTCATTACAAAGGTTATAAAATCAACATCGTTGACACTCCCGGTCATGCAGATTTCGGAGGAGAAGTTCAGAGAATAATGAAGATGGTCGATTCCGTGCTTCTGCTTGTCGATGCCTTTGAAGGCCCGATGCCCCAAACAAAATATGTACTTAAAAATTCACTCCAGATGGGACTTCGGCCCATAGTCGTGATAAATAAAATTGACAGACCCAACTGTAATCCCGTTGAAGTCCTGGATAAAGTTTTCGATCTTTTCATTGAGCTGAACGCAAGCGACGAACAGCTTGATTTTCCCGTGATTTATGCTTCTGCAAAAAAAGGCATCGCAAGGCACAAGCTTGAAGATACCAATGAAGACCTTATACCTCTTCTTGATACTATAATCGAGTATGTCAAGGAGCCTGACGGAGATAAGGATGGCCCTTTTCAGTTCCTTGTTTCAGCTATCGAGTATGATAATTATCTCGGAAAGATCGGTACAGGCAAGATCCATAGAGGGAAAGCTAAACTCGGTGACGAGGTTGTTCTTTTAAAAAGGGACGGAGAGCGCGTCCTGTACAGAATAGCCAAACTTTTTATATACGACGGTCTTAAAAAAGTGGAAACGAAAGTCGCTAATGCAGGGGATATAGTATCTATTGCCGGCCTCGCTCTTATAGACGTCGGGGAAACTGTATGCGACAGAGAGCACCAGGAACCGCTTCCTCTCATAAATGTGGATGAACCTACTCTGGCAATGACTTTCATGGTCAACGACTCTCCATTTGCCGGACTGGAAGGGAGATGGGTAACATCAAGAAATATCTGGGACAGACTTGAAAGAGAACTTCAGACGAATATCAGCATTAAGATCGAAAAAACTGATCTGCCTGATCAGTTCATCGTGAACGGAAGAGGTGAACTTCAGCTCGGAATCCTTATTGAAAATATGCGAAGGGAAGGCTACGAGTTCGCCGTATCAAAACCCAAGGTAATATACAGAGAAATTGACGGTAAAAAAACCGAACCGATCGAGCTTGCAGTGATAGATGTAGGAGATGATTATACCGGCGTGGTTATCGAAAAATTAGGCATAAGAAAAGGCGAACTTCTTAATCTTATTCAGGGCAGCGACGGTTATACAAGACTTGAATTTAAAGTTCCTGCAAGGGGTCTTATCGGATTCAGAAATGAGTTCATGACTGAAACAAGAGGCACAGGAATACTTAATCATTCGTTCTACGAATATGAATATTATAAAGGTGAAATACCGAAAAGAACAAGAGGAGTTCTTATCTCGATGGAACAGGGCACATCGGTCGCTTACGCATTGTGGAATCTTCAGGACAGAGGTGAAATGTTCATTGAGCCGGGAGTAGAGGTTTACTCCGGCATGATCGTAGGTGAACATGCTAAAGAAGACGATCTGGTTGTCAATGTAAATAAAAATAAAAAAATGTCAAATGTCAGAGCTTCAGGATCCGATGACGCGATAAAACTGTCCCCTCCAAGGAAAATGACTCTTGAACAGGCACTTGAATATATCGAAGAAGATGAACTCATCGAGATTACTCCCTCAAACATACGTTTAAGAAAGAGATTTCTGGATATTAACGAACGGAAGAGACAGAACAGAACAAAATAAAAGGAAAAAATGAAAGAATTCAAAGAGGCAGGACTTAACAGCGAGATACTTCAGGCCATATCGGAAATGGGGTTCGTTAAACCTACGCCTATTCAGGATAAAACGATAGCGCATCTCCTGAACACAAGAAAGGACCTGATCGGTCTGGCACAGACAGGAACAGGGAAAACAGCTGCGTTCGGTCTGCCTATAATTCAGCAGATAGATCTTAATGTTCAGAAAACTCAGGCACTTATACTCTGCCCGACAAGAGAATTATGCATGCAGATCACGAAAGATTTCAATTCGTTCTCGAAATATTTGCCGAAAGTAAAAACAACGGCTATCTACGGCGGATCAAGCATGGAAAACCAGATAAGAGCTTTGGATAGAGGAGTACATATAGCTGTCGGAACACCCGGAAGAGTTCTGGACCTGATACATAAGAAAAAACTTAAAATAGATTCGATATCTTGGCTCGTTCTTGATGAAGCGGACGAAATGCTGAACATGGGGTTCAAAGAGGATCTGGATGAAATATTGTCAGCAGTTACTTCAGAAAGACAAACGCTGCTATTTTCCGCTACAATGCCGAGAGAAATTGCGCAGATAGCAAAACATTACATGAAAGATCCCGATGAGATTTCGGCCGGACAGAAAAACACTGCTGCCGAAAATGTTGAACATCACTATTATATGGTACAGGCTAAAGACAGATATACGGCGCTTAAAAGAATAGCGGATGTTAACCCTGACATTTACGGTATAGTATTCTGCAGGACCAGAGAGGAAACACAGGAAGTGGCGGACAGACTTATCGGCGACGGATATAATGCCGATGCTCTTCACGGCAACCTGTCGCAATATCAGAGAGATCAGGTCATGAACAGATTCAGGACACAGCATCTTCAGCTTCTTGTGGCGACTGATGTTGCGGCGAGAGGACTTGATGTTAGCAGCCTTACCCACATAATAAATTATAACCTGCCTGACGATCCTGATATTTATCTTCACAGAAGCGGCAGAACAGGCAGAGCTGGGAAAAGCGGTATAGCTATCTCCATCATACATACTAAAGAAAAGTTTCAGCTTAAAATGATAGAGAACCGCTCAAAGATCAGATTCGAACAGAAAAAAGTCCCGGACGGAATAAGCATCTGCGAAAAACAGCTTTTCAATCTTGTGGACAGAGTTGTGAACATTGAAGTCAATAAAGTGCAGATCGAAAGGTTCCTGCCTTATATATATGATAAACTTTCTGATCTATCGAGAGATGAACTGATTCAGCATTTCATATCAGTTGAGTTCAACCGGTTCCTCGTATACTACAAAGATGCTCCAGATCTTAATATCAGCCTTGACACACGCAGGAACGAGCGTGAAAGGGACAGGGGTCAGGATAGAGATTATGACAGAAATCAGGATAGGGGCTTTGTAAAACCTCCAAGGAACGGAAATTTCTCGAGGTTTTTTATCAATATCGGTTCCCGCGACAGTATGGATAAGCCGAATATGATAAAATTGATCGCTTCACGAATTAAAGACAGAAGCGTTGAGATCGGCAAGGTTGATGTTATGAAGAACTTCTCTTTCTTTGAGATCGAAAGCAGTTATGAAAATCAGACTCTGAAAGCTTTTGAGATGGCTGAATTTAAAGGGCGACCTTTGAATGTTGAATTATCCAATAACAGAACTATGGAAATGCCTGACCGTAAGAAACCTAAAAAATATAAATAATAAAAGATTTTTTAATAATTTTCCGGGAACATCACTCTTTCTATACCTTCAACAATTGTATGAAGAATGAACATGTGAAGTTCCTGTATTCTGTCGCTCGTTGATCCATTAATTATGATCTCATGATCCGCTTTCCCTTTAAGCTTTCCGCCGTCCTGCCCCAGCAGAAGTACGGTTATTATCCTGCGCTCTCGGGCTTTTTCTAGAACTTTGATAATGTTTTGTGAATTTCCGCTCGTAGAAAGACCGATAAATACATCGCCTTTCTGACCTAAAGCTTCAACTCCTCTCGAGAATACTTCTTCAAATCCGTAATCGTTAGCTACGCATGTAATGTGCGAGGGATCAGACAATGATATTGCAGGAAGCGGCTTTCTGTCGGTTCTGAATCTTCCAGTAAGTTCTTCCGCAAAATGCATCGCATCTGTCATTGAACCGCCATTACCGCAAATGATCACTTTTCTGCCTGAATCAAAAGCACCGATTATGCTTTTTACGATCATATCGATCTTAACGAAATTATTTTCGTCAGAAATAAAATCTCCCAGAAGTTTATATCCTTCAGCAAAAGATTCCTTTATTTTTTCTCTTGGCATAATTACCTCTATAAGTTGTTCTTTAACAGCTGATCCTCAGGCACATTCCCGAACTCTTTAGCCGGTACTCCCGCATATATCTTACCGGGCGGAACATCTTTTGTTACCAAAGCTCCGGCTGCGATCATAGAATCTTCTCCTATCGTAATCCCGGGCAGTATTGTCGCATGTACCCCGATCCTGCCGCCTTTTTTAACGGTCACGCCTTTAAAATGCTTGAACCTTTCTTTAGATCTTCCAGCAAAATTGTCGTTGCTAGTTGCAACACAGGGAGCTATAAAACAGTAGTCTTCAATTACTGACATTGCCGTTATGTATGTGTTCGATTCAATTTTGCACTTTTTGCCTATCGAGCATTTCGATTCGACTAGAACTCCTCTTCCGATAATAGTCATCTCCCCTATTTTAACATTGAACTGGACAGCCGCCTGATCAGCTATAAGGACTTTCTCGCCTATCTCAGCTCCTGCATATATCACTACTCCCGCACCTATAAGCACACCATCAGCAATTTTTGCAGGCGGAGGCACTTCATCGGTGGTCATCGCAGAGTTTGGAGATTTAAGCTTGGATTTTCCTATCACAGAATTATCGTCTATTCTGACATTATCACCGATCACAGTCCCGTCATGAATTACGACATTATTTCCGAATACGCAGTTTTTACCTATGGTCACTCCGTTTCCGAGGAACAGGTTCGAGCCTGTTTTCAGATCATTAAGTTCCTTCATTTTATAATCATCTCCG
>CALMWI010000028.1 GCA_937873545.1 uncultured bacterium
CCTCCCGTCACAGTCTGGAAAGAAGCTGAACAGGAAAATGCATATGAGAGAAAATATGTAATGAGGCTGGATCAGGGTCCTACCGCATCATTTAAAGACTTTGCCGCAAGAATGATGGGCAGGCTGATGAACTATTTCTTGACTAAAGAGAACAGAAATCTGCTTATTCTGACTGCGACCTCTGGAGATACCGGTAGCGCTATAGCAAGCGCTTATTACGGGCTTAAAAACATAAAAGCCGTTGTTCTTTTTCCGGACAAAGAAGTAACGAACAGGCAGAGAAAACAGATGACTACCCTTGGTAAAAACATTCAGATCTTATCACTGGATGGAAAATTTGACGACTGCCAGGCTCTTGTAAAGCAGGCTTTCGCTGATCCTGACCTCGATCATTTGAACCTTTCTTCAGCCAATTCAATAAATATCGGCAGGCTTATACCGCAAACCGTTTACTATTTTTATTCCTATTCCAGGCTTAGAAGAACTAAAGGAGAGAAAGTAATATTCTCTGTTCCATCCGGTAATTTCGGCGATATGATGGGAGGTGTGATAGCTATGAAGATGGGGCTTCCTTTACAGAAATTCATTATCGCTACCAACGATAACGATGAATTCCCGAAATACCTTGAAACCGGAAAATATAGCATAATTGTTCCTTCAAAGAACTGCATTTCGAGCGCTATGAATGTCGGACATCCGAGCAATATGTCAAGACTTGTGGCGATTTATGGCGGTGTTATGACCGAAAAGGGAGAAGTTAAAAAGAAGCCCGATATGAAGCTGATGAAAAAAGAAATTTGGTCGGTAAGCGTGGATGACAGCACTACAAAAAAAACTATAAAAGATGCTTACAAAAACCACAAGCTGCTTCTGGAGCCTCACGGATCAGTCGGATGGACCGGCCTGATGGAATACATTAAAGGTGAAGGCAATGATAAAAACCAGCTTTATATTTCTCTTGAGACAGCTCATCCGGCAAAATTTCCCGAACAGATAATAAAACTTCTGGGCTTCGATCCTGAACTGCCCGATAGTCTTAAAGGAATTGAGGCAAAAAAAGAAAAGTACGACATGATCGGGCTTGAGTACAAGCACTTCAAGAAATATCTTCTTAAAAATTATAAATAGGAATATTCCCTATGAAATACATTATCATTCTTGGCGACGGTATGAGCGATTATCCGATAGATATACTTGGGGGAAAAACACCTCTGATGGCCGCAGACATCCCCAATATTGACAAGCTTGCAAAAATAGGCAGATGCGGGCTGTTTAAAACCGTACCCGATGAACTTCCTCCGGGAAGCGAGGTTGCAAATATGGCCGTTCTCGGTTATGATGTCAGAAAGCTTTATCAGGGACGCGGAGTTCTTGAAGCGGCAAGCATGGGTGTAAAATTAAATTCAGACGACCTTGCCATGAGATGCAATCTTATCTGCATCAGGGACGGAAAAATTAAGAATCATTCGGCAGGGCATATTCCTTCTGAAGAGGCGCATCAACTTATAGAGGCACTAAATAACGAGTTTGCCGACAATAAAATGAAGTTTCATAAAGGCGTCAGCTACAGGCATCTTTTCGTTCTTAAGAACGGCAGAAAAGAGCTTCAGCTTACTCCGCCGCATGACGTGCCGGGAACTCCGTTCGCCGATGTTATGCCCCGCGCTTATTTGCCTGAAGCCGAAAGCACGAAAGAAATTCTTACCGATCTGATCATAAGATCGCAGAAAGTGCTTTCTGAGCATCCTGTGAACCTGAAAAGGGTTGCCGAAGGAAAAGATCCTGCGAATTCAGTCTGGTTCTGGTCAGCCGGATATAAACCGGAAATGAGAACTCTTCAGGAATCGTACGGAAAGACAGGCGCGGTCATATCAGCCGTTGACCTGCTTTACGGAATAGGGGTTTACGCAGGAATGGATATAATCCATGTTGAAGGTGCTACCGGACTATATACAACGAATTATGAAGGCAAAGCTAAAGCTGCCGTAGAAGCGCTGAAAAATCACGATCTCGTTTATCTTCACATAGAGGCTACGGATGAAGCCGGGCACGAGGGAAATGTAGATCTTAAGATAAAATCTCTTGAATATCTTGATAAACGGGCTGTTAAATATATCATTGAAGAAACTGCTAAATTCGATGAGCCTGTTGCTATTGCAATAACTCCCGACCATGCTACTCCGTGCAGCGTAAGAACTCACACGCACGATCCGGTGCCGTTCATAATTTACAGACCGGGAGAAGATCCTGATTCCGTTAACGAGTATAATGAGAACTCGGTTAAAAACGGATACTACGGTCTGATCAGCGACGATCAGTTCATTAAAGCTTTATTCGGTATAAAATATTAATTTATTCGTCAAGATACATTTTACCTTTAGTAGTGATATCGGCAAGCATTTTGCCGTCTTCGCTTCCTCGTAGGTCTATAAGGCCTTTTCTTTCCAAAGCGTATTCGATGGGTTTAGAAAATTCTTTTGCTTCTTTCGGTCCCAACGAGTTCATTAGTGCGGCGTATATTGTTGAAGAGCCGTTCCTTTTCAGATAGTTGAGTACCGTTTCCATTAATTGTTTTTCATGCATCTTTTCCTCCTCAGTAAAGCAGAATATAATATAAATACTAAGTAGCAAAGAATCAATTAAAAAATTCGTATTCTTACATATTTCAAGTCAGTTTGCTATTGAAATATCTCCAACGATTAGTTATATTGATTATTCTGAATATGTTTATCTTATAAGTATTAAACCAAGGATCGTTCTCATGAAGAATGTTTTGAAGAACAGACCGTTAAAAAATCCTTTATTCTGGACGGGATCGGCTTATATACTTTATCTTGCATTCGCATTGATACTTTTTCCGTACATTGCCGAGAAACAAGCCGTAGAATATGTAAAAAAAGAATTCGGCAGAGATCTTGTGGTCGAAAACATATCTTTAAATCCGTTCACTTTAAGATTAACCATAAAAAATCTTTTTTTTCACGAACCTGATGGCGGTATGTTCGTAAAGTGGGAGGAATTCAGCGTTAACCCCGCATTGTTCCCGCTGATTAAAAAAACATTGGTACTTCAGGACATAAGCCTGACGGCATCAGAGATCAGTATTGTTAAATTGAATGACGGAACTTTCAATTTCGAAAGCCTGATAAAGCCGGGTGAAGAGATAAAACCGGAAACTGAAGAAAAAAGCAAATGGATGATCGTCATAGATAACCTAAGGCTCCACAATGTCGGTATTCTTTACAGCGACAATACTTATAACCCACGCTTCAGCTTAGACCTTCTTAACATTTCGGTTGACACAAAAAATATTGTTATTGGCGGTCCGGAAGAATCTGTTACTAAGCTTAATTTCGACTTTGAAGGTGGCGGATCATTCGCTCTTGAAGGCGATTTTGTTATCAGCCCTCTAAATGCCGCGTTCAGCATTAAGCTTAAAGACCTGAATCTTACTGCTTTCAATACAATTTTATCAAACTCGACTGATCTTAAACTCTCAAAAGGAATTCTGAATTCCGAAATAAACATTTCGCTTAAAGATAATTATGCGAAAAAAAGACCTGATTTTCTTCTTAACGGAGATATCAGGCTGAATAACATTGCACTCAACGATCTTAAAACAGATTCTCTTCTTCTTTCGTTTGACAGATTCAGTACCTCTTTAGCTTCTTTGACTACCGGACCCTTTGCGGCGGACATTTCAGAAATAGGTCTGAAAGGTCTGTATGCAGGTATAAGAAAAAATTACAACGGAAGATACAACATCACAGACGCTATTGAAAAAGATCAGGTTCAGACCGTAGCTGACCCCGACTCTTCGGCTAACACCTACACAAAAGAGCCCTCTGTCAATCCCGACATAAAGATCAGAAAAATAGTTCTTGAGGACAACAGAATATTTTACGAAGATCTGAGCAATTCTGTACCGTTCAGAGAGAATATAAGTTCGTTCAACTGCTCAGTTGACAATATTAAACTTTTCAGTTCAGACAGTTCGTCCTTCAAACTGGATTTCATAGTCGGGAATAGCGAAGTAAACAGCCTGTCAGGATTTTTCAGGCATGAACCGCTGTCTGCGGGAGTTCATTCAATACTCAGGAAGATCGATCTTAAATCGGCCAACTCGTTCCTTCCGGACAATATAAAGCTGAAATTGAGTTCAGCCAGATTGTCCGCCGACCTGAACTCAATTTACGATCCGTCAGCTAAAACTTCGCAACTGCAAACATCCGGAGATATTTTTCTTACAGACTTCTCTTTCAGAGATCCTGCCGGAAACGAGCTTTTAAAATGGAAAGAGATTTCCCTGAACGATTTGAAATTTGAAAATGAACCCCTTAGATCAAGGATCTCTCTGATCAAGCTCAAAGACCTTTATTCCGATATCGTTATTTCTAAAAACAAAGAATTAAACCTTGCTGCCGCATTCGGCGCGGGAAGCGGAGAAAAAGATTCGTCATCCGCTGATACCGATCCCGCACTAAAGGATACTTCTGCCGCTGCCGATAATCCTGACATTATAATTAAAAAAGTCAGCCTCGAGAATAATTCAATCAAGTTCGCAGACAACAGCCTGCCGCTGCCTTTCGCGACCACTATCGAGAAAATCAACAGCACTATAAGCAACATTGATTTGAAAAGCGGGGAAAGAACAAATATAAGCTTTAAAGGCATCGCCGACAAGTCCGGGACAGCATCGATCAACGGAGATCTGTTCATTATCGACCCGCTGAAAAATTCGCAGATGAACATCAATTTTGACAAGATCAGCCTGATACAGTACTCTCCGTATTCTGCCAAATACATCGGAAATTACATAAACACCGGAAGTCTCTCACTGTTCATAAAATACAATATTTTAAATTCTATCCTGACTTCAGAGAATAAGATACTGATAGACAAAGTTACCTTCGGGAAAGAATTCGACAGCGACGACAGGATCCACCTTCCTGTCAAGCTTGCAATAGCTCTTTTGAAAGATAAGAACGGGCTGATAGATTTTGATATCGAAGTATCAGGCGACCTTGCGGACCCCAAAATTAATACGGGTTCACTCATCTGGCAGGCAATAAAAAAAGTCCTGACGAATATAGCGGCTTCACCCATCAGATTTTTAGCAAAATCACTGGGTCTGCAGAATTCAGATGAATTCGACTTTGTCGAGTTTCAATTCGGTGAAACAGCCTTGAAGGATTCCGAAATCAAAAAGCTTGATGACCTTTCAAAAGCTTTAAAAGAGAAACCGGATCTTAAATTAAGTGTTACAGGCATCGCGAGCAGAAGTTACGATAAAGTTACGATCCAGGACAGAAAACTGAAAAAACTTATTAAAGCTGAGTCAGGAAAACCTTACGATTCACTGAAAACTTCCGAGAGAAAAGACCTGCTTGAAAAACTTGTTGCAAAGCTTGATACGACTCAGAATCTTGATTCGCTTAAAGTTAAGAATTCGAAGCTGGAAAAGAAAACTTTAATGCTAGATACCCTTAAATACAATACTAAACTTTTCGTTATCGCCCGATCTTCGCAAACAACTAGCGACAATGAAATAATAGTTCTTACCTCTGAAAGATCAGATGCTGTAAGAACAAGGCTCACCGTTAATGATTCTATACCTGAGGAGCAGGTAGTCATTCTGCCGGGTGAAATAATAGACGAAAAAAGTATTAGAACGATAAGAACAAAACTTTCAATCGATATAAAATAAATCAGGAGATAGAAATGAAAAGCCACGGTTATTACAGATTCCCTTCGGTAAGAAACGGCGAAGTTGTGTTCGTAAGTGAAGACGACCTGTGGAAAGTTCCGCTGAGCGGCGGAACAGCAGTGCGGATTACAGCCAATACGGCCGCAGTTTCATCGCCGAAGATTTCTCCGGACGGAAAATTCCTCGCATACATCTCTCAGGAAGAAGGAATGCCTGAAGTGTTTGTTAAATCTTCAGACGGCAGCGGTCAGAAAAGGTTGACATTCCTCGGCGCCCGTTCGAATGTGCTCGGATGGTCAGGCGACAGTAAATACATTTATTTTGCAAGCAGTTTCGAACAACCTTACGATTCAAGCATATATAAGATATCAAGAGACGGCGGACAGGAAGAAAAAGTTCCTGTTGGATATGCGAATCAGATCTCATTTGGGAAAAAAGGATCAGTGATCGCAAGACACGCCGGAGACCCTGCGAGATGGAAAAGATATAGAGGCGGTACTGCCGGCGAAATATGGATTGACGAAAAAGGCAACGGTGAATTTAAACAGATACTGAAAGACCTGAAATCTAATCTTGCCTGCCCGATGTGGATAAATGAGAGGATCTATTTTGTATCCGATCACGAGGGCATCGGAAACATTTATTCATGCGACCTGAAAGGTAAGAATGTTAAACGGCATTCCCATCACAATGAATACTATGCAAGATATGCCGATACTGACGGAAAAACTATCGTTTATCATTCTGGAGCTGATCTTTATAAGATCGATGTCGCAAAAGACAAATGCGAGATGATAAAAGTCGATTACATAACCTCCCATACTCAGATAAACAGGAAATTCATTGATGCGCATCAGTATCTTGAAGGATATGACATCTGCCCTAAAGGAACTCATGTAGCTTTAGCTTCGAGAGGAAAAATCGTCTCTTTTGCGAACTGGACGGGGGCAGTAAAACAGGCCGGAAAAAAAGACGGGGTCAGATACAGAATTCCCGCATGGCTGAATGACAGTAAAAGATATATGGCTGTTTCTGATGAAACTGAAGGCGAAGACAGGCTGATAATCGTTGATACCGAGAGCGGAAAAGAAACTCTTTTAAAAAATCTCATTCTCGGAAGGATAAGGGGGATTTTTCCTTCGCCGAAAACCGATCATGTGATAGTTACGAACCATAAGAACGATATGATCCTCGTGGATTATAATAAGAAAACTTCAAAACTCCTTGATCACTGCGAAAACCACAGGATCTTCAATGTAAGCTGGAGCCCTGACGGAAAATGGGCTTCCTATGATTTTTTGAAAACTATGGAAAACGCATTGATTAAAGTAGTTGAAATAGCTACCGGCAAAACCCGAGAAATAACTAAACCGGTAAAACATGATATATCTCCTGTATTTTCATCTGACGGAAAATACATTTTCTTTGTGGGTGCAAGAGTTTTTTATCCTGTGAATGATGCGCTCCAGTTCGAGCTGAGTTTTGTAAAGGCTGAGAAACTTTATGCGATTCCTTTAGCAAAAGATACGAGATCCCCTTTTGAACCTGAACCTAAATCGCCCGCCGGCGAGCAGCCTCCAAAAGAGGATGATAAAAAGAAAAAGGGTAAAGATAAAAAGGAAGAACTTACGGTAAAAATCGATTTCGAAGGAATCGAAAAAAGAGTAGTGGAATTCCCCATCACTGCGGGTAACTACCAACTGGTCGGCTCATATAAAAACCAGGTTCTTTATACTGAATACCCCAGAGACTGCGTAGATACAGGCGGGGATAACGATTGGGGTGAAGGTAAGCCCGAAGCTAATTTGAAAGTGTTCAATTTTGATGATATGAAAGAAGAAACGGTCATTTCAGGGATTTCTGATTTTAAGCTCAGCCTGAACGGGGATACGATGATCGTTCGAAAAGGAAAAGATCTTAGCGTTTATAAAACGGGCGCAAAACCTGACGACAAAGCCAAAAATAAATTCTCGGTTCAGGGTGGCGATATCGATCTATCTAGGATTAAAATAGGCATTATACCCAGAGAGGAATGGAAGCAGATGTACCGCGAAGCATGGCTTCTACAGAGGGAGCATTTCTGGACTGAGGATATGAGTAAGATCGACTGGGTAAGGGTCTTCAAAAGGTATTATCCGCTTACCGACAGAGTAGGCAGCAGAGGCGAATTTTCCGATCTGGTCTGGGAAATGCAGGGTGAGCTTGGGACATCACACTGCTACGAATTCATGGGGGATTACAGAAGATCGAACCAGTATCCAATGGGTAAACTTGGCTGCGGATATAAACTATCGGCTGACGGGAAATCTTATATCTTTGAAAATATCATGTATGGAGATTCAGGTGAAAGACACGAGATTTCGCCTCTTCTTTCTCCCGGGGTCAATCTTAAGAACGGAGATCTGCTTATCGCGGTCAACGGAAATCCGGTCAATAAAAATGTTCATCCGAGAGAACTGCTGGTCAACTATCCCGATCAGGAAGTATGCCTGAAAGTTAAGAGAAAAGGCGAAAAAGAAGCTGAAGATGCAGTTGTTAAAACTCTCAGCTTTGAATCAAAGCTGCTTTACAGGAACTGGGTAGAAAAGAACAGGGATTTTGTACATAAAGCCGGAAAAGGTAAAATAGGCTATATTCATATTCCTAACATGGGAAATGACGGATTCGCAGAATTTCACAGGACTTTTCTGACCGAATTCCGGTATGACGGCCTTATAGTCGATGTCAGATACAACGGCGGAGGATATGTTTCTCAACTGCTTCTTGAAAAACTCAACAGGAAGATCATCGGCTATGATACTATACGCTGGTCTAAAAATGCCGCAACTTATCCTTCAGAAGCTGTTCACGGTCCGATCGTAGCTCTGACAAATGAATTCGCAGGCTCAGATGGAGATATTTTCAGCCACTCATTCAAACTTATGAAGATCGGTAAACTCCTTGGTAAACGAACATGGGGCGGAGTTATCGGTATAAACGGTCAGTACTCTCTTGTCGATGGTACTATTACAACCCAGCCTGAATACTCATTCTGGTTCAAGGATGTTCAGTGGGGAGTTGAAAATTACGGGACCGATCCCGATATTGAAGTTGACAATACTCCGATGGACTATGTGAAAGGTAAAGACAATCAGCTTGAAAAAGCATTAGAGTTCGCTTTGGAGGAATTAAGGAAAAAACCTGTCGTCAAACCGAAATTTGACAAAAGGCCGAATCTGGCTCTGCCAAAGCTTCCAAAATAAATATTAAGGAGCGGAATATGAGAAAATTATTTTTTTTACCGGTGATAGCTGTTTCTGCAGCTCTTTTCAGTACGGGGATGATCAAAGGAAATGTTATAAACTTTGAGAATACGCCTATGCCCGAAGCCAACATTACCCTGTCGGGTACAACTTTGGGTTCTGCTACAAACGATGCAGGTAATTATATAATTAAGAATATTCCTGCGGGAACCTATACTGTGAACTGTTCTTTCATAGGGCATAATGATGTTTCATTAAAAGGTGTTATTGTCGAAAATGATTCTGTTAAAGTTGTAGATTTTCTGCTCTTCCCAGTTGAATACCAGATGGACGAGATCGCGGTTGAGCAGGATGAAGAAGACATAAACACTCTTCTTTATTTTAGAGACCTCGCATTTATGGAACTGATCCGTGAGTACGACATACCTTCTCCAGAAATGAAAGGAAAGATCGATGTGCGGACAAAGCCCGGCTTCTGGGAAATGTTCAGGTATTACATTTACAGGATATTCAACTGATATGTTAAGATCAATTATTCTGTCATTTTCATTTTTTCTATTTCTTTCCTGTTCAGGTACAAAAGAGCTTGGAAAGGAAACCCGTTCGCCTTACGAACCTGTTAAATTAAGAATAAAAGATATTGATATCAGCGATCTTCCTGCCGAACTTACGGTGCTGTCGGATCCGAGAAGCGGTATGTGGTCGGTAGAATTCTATGACCTCGACAGAAAAGAAACATTATTCGAATATAATAAGAATAAGAACCTTCTGCCTGCTTCAAATCTGAAGATTATCACTACTGCCGCAGCTTTAAAAGTACTCGGGACGGATTACAGGTTCGAGACAGAATTTCTGACAGACGGCTACATTGACAGAGAACAAAGAACCCTTTTTGGAAATCTTTATGTCAGAGGCTCAGGTGACCCGTCTTTGAATCCGGGTGTTTTCAAGCCTGTTGCCGATTCTCTTAAAGCTGCAAAAGGTATTGACTTTATAGAAGGTGAGATAAAGATCCTTACCCCTTTCAAGCAGGAGGAAGCTTACGGCAAAAGCTGGGACATAGACGATATCCCGTACTATTTTTCAGCTGTAATTTCGCCGGTGACTTTAAGCGAAAATCTTGCAAGAATAGATATAAGCAAAACAGGCTCTGAAATATCGCCTTATTATCCGTTCAGGCTAGGCCTGGATACTATACCTGAAATGAAAGGGGCTGATTTCTACAGACTTCCGGGAACTGACTCCGTCGTGGTCAGATCGGCTTTTAAAGAGAAACAGACGTGTTATATTACCGTAAGAGACCCTGACCTGTTCTTCAAGAACAGCCTGATCAAGCATTTTGCGAAAAGCAACATAACGATCCGTAACCGGGAAATAGTCTCTGCAGACACAACCAGATATCCGTTCTACACGCATTACAGCGACAGCCTTTATAAGCTGATAGATAAATGCAACGGGGAAAGCAATAATCTTTATGCTGAACAGGTCTTCAGGGAAGTTGCCGAAGTATTTGCGAAAGACACGGCATTGACAGACTCGCTTGAGAACATACCGGCGACTTATAACAATCTGATCAGGATAAACTCAGACCTTTATTCACGCATCTTCGGGATAAGCAATTTTACGATCAGTGACGGAAGCGGTCTTTCCAGGCAGAATCTCATGTCCGCCAATAAGTTCGTTAAAGTTCTAGCGGCTATGTATGATGACCCTGATTTCGTAACATATCTTTCATCTCTTCCTCAGCCCGGGAACGAAGGTACTCTCAGGAACAGGTTCAAAGACAAGGATCTTCAGAACAGGATCTTCGCGAAAACCGGCGCGCTTACAAGCATAAACTGTATATCCGGATACATCCTGACCAAGAACAATAACAGACTTGCTTTCTCTATAATGAACAATTTTTACAATTTCGGAAGATCGAAAACTAACGAGTACCTTGAAGACATCCTTATTTATTTTTCCAACAATTTCTGAGGTGTTGTATGCTGAACTTTACTATGTCATTACCTACTGAGGTCTATTTCGGGCGGGATATGATCAACAACCTGCCTGAATATATCAGAAAGCACGGCGGGAACAGAATTCTTCTCGCCTACGGCGGCGGCAGCATAAAAAAGAACGGGATCTATGAAAAGATCACATCGCTGTTAGATCAGAACGGCATTTTTTACAAAGAGCTTTCAGGAATAAAACCGAATCCGAGAGTATCAAGCGTCCGCGAAGGAATCAAGATCATCAGAGAGAACGATCTCGATTTTATTCTTGCGGCAGGCGGAGGCAGCGTTATAGACGCATGCAAAGGTATCGCTGCAGGCTGGACTTATGACGGTGATCCCTGGGACTTTTACTTAAGAAAAACCAGTCTTGAAAAGAAGCCGCTTCCGGTCGGGGTTATCCTGACCCTAGCAGCAACAGGATCGGAAACGAACTGGGGTTCGGTGATTTCAGACGATATCACGGAAAGGAAACTTCCTTTCAGGCATGAAATGCTGAAGCCTAAATTCGCAGTGCTTGACCCTGTTTACACTTTCAGCGTTCCGAAATATCACACGGCCGCCGGATTAGTGGATATAATGGCGCATGTTTTCGAGCAGTATTTCAGCCCGACACAGGACGCTTACCTTTCGGACAGGCTCGCAGAAGCTGTTATGAAAACTATAATCTGCTACGCGCCGAAGGTCATGGAAGATCCTGAGGATTATGAGGCCCGCGCCAATATACTATTCGCCGGAACGCTTGCATTGAATCAGATACTTTCTTACGGTAAAACGACTGACTGGGCTACGCACATGATCGAGCACGAGGTCAGCGCGGTTTACGACATCAGCCACGGCGCCGGGCTGGCCGTCCTCTTCCCCAATTGGATGAAGTATGTCTTAAACGAAGAAAACCAGCCTAAATTCGTCGA
>CALMWI010000029.1 GCA_937873545.1 uncultured bacterium
AACTTTATATCCGGATACTTTATCCATTATATCAACGATGCCTACTACCCCTATACCTGCCTGCAGGGCGTGATAAGCCGCTATCAGTCCGACATTTCCGCTTCCGACAATAAATACTTTTTCGGATGATTTAATCAGATCCCGGTTGACAAGTGTCTGGAATGCTCCCGCGCCGTAAACTCCGGGAAGGTCGTTGCCGGGGAAAACGAGACTTCTCTCTCTTGCGCCTCCCGAAACGATAAGTCCCTGAAAATCAACGAGCGAATATTTTCCGTTGTTTTTATATACGCCTGCTTTTTTATCTTTATAAATGCCTACTACGCTTGTTTCGTACAGAACGGTGATATTGTTGTTCTCAAGGATCTGTTTTTCCAAAAGCGCGGCGATCTCGAAACCTCTGGTTCCTGCATAACTGTCTTCCTGGGAACCGAAAAATTTGTGGGTCTGCAGAAGAAGTTTTCCGCCAAGTTTGTCTTTGTCTTCAACGATCACAACTTTAAATCCGAGCTTGGCCAGTTCAAGAGCCGATGTCAGACCAGAAGGGCCTCCGCCGATAACGAGCACATCGGTTATTATTTCTTCTATCCGCTGTATAAAATCAGCCTTGTCATCGTGTGGAAGTTCAGGTACATGATTCAGGGTTCTCACATCCATTCCGTTTTTTAAAGGTGTTACGCATGATTTGAGAGGCATTCCGTCTATTATCACGGTACATTGGGAACACTGCCCGTTAGCGCAGAAAATGCCCTGCGGAGAATCGTCCTTTTTGTGGATCGAGAATTTTTTGATCCCGTTCGCAAACAGCGCGGAACTCACAGGTTCGTTTTCAAAACCTTTCATTTCCCGACCGTCAAAATAAAAAACTACTTCCTTACCTGATTTTGCTTCAAGTACAGGATGCTGTGTTATTCTGTTCATTTCGTTAGCCTTAGTAATAATTCTATATTTTAATCGTAAAGAGGATATTTTGTGCTTAAAGTGATGACTTCCTTTTTTATTTCTTCAAGAAGAGCTTCGTTTTTGTAATCGTTGGCCACTCTTGCGATCATTTTTGCAATAGTCTTCATATCTTCAGTTGTGAAACCTTTCGTTGTAGCAGCAGGCGTTCCGAGCCTTACACCGCTGGTAATCATCGGCTTTCTTTTATCGTAAGGAACCATATTTTTGTTCGTTGTGATACCTGCTTTTTCAAGCGCGCCTTCAAGGCCTTTCCCTGAAACCTCTTTATCGCTCAGGTCAAGAAGCACTATGTGGTTGTCCGTACCTCCCGAAACGACTTTAAATCCCTGAGCCATTAGTTCTTTCGCAAGAGCCTGAGCGTTATCAAGAACTCTCTGCTGATAATCTTTGAAATCAGGTTGAAGTGCTTCTTTGAAAGCTACAGCTTTTGAAGCTATAACATGTTCGAGCGGTCCTCCCTGGATACCTGGGAATATTACAAAGTCGAGAGCTTCAGTCAGAGTTTTAGGTGCTGTCATGTTTTTTAGCATTATTTCACCGCCTTCAAAGTCGGAAAGTATCATTCCGCCTCTTGGTCCTCTAAGAGTCTTGTGCGTTGTTGTGGTAACAACATGAGAGTAGGGAATAGGTGATGGATGTAAACCCGCAGCTACCAGACCGGCTATATGTGCCATGTCCGTTACGAACCATGCCCCCACTTTATCGGCGATTTCTCTGAATTTTTTAAAATCAATGAATCTCGGATATGCTGATGCGCCTGCTATAATAATTTTAGGTTTGCATTCAAGCGCTAGCCGTTCAAGTTCCGCATAATCAATAAATCCGTTCTCGGTTACTCCGTAAGGCACGATATTATAAAGTCTTCCCGTGAAGTTGACAGGAGAACCGTGAGTCAGGTGGCCGCCCATGGAAAGGTTCATTCCCATTATTGTATCTCCCGGTTCAGCGAGCGCCATATAAACTCCCATATTCGCCTGCGAGCCGCTGTGGGGCTGAACATTCGCCCATTTACAGTTAAAGAGTTTCTTTGCTCTTTCGATCGCAATAGTCTCAGCTTCGTCAACATTTGCGCAGCCGCCGTAATATCTTTTACCGGGATATCCTTCGGCATATTTATTGGTCATGACCGAACCGAGAGCTTCAAGAACTGCTTTGGAAACGAAATTTTCCGAAGCTATAAGTTCGATCTTATCGCATTGTCTTCTTTTTTCATTCTCTATGGTCTGATAAATCTCAGGATCGAAATCTTTTAGAATACTCATTTTACTCTCCTAAAGGGTTTAAATATTATCCAGTAAATCCACTCTTCTTTTATGTCTGCCGCCCAGAAAATCAGTTTTTAAAAAAACATCCGTGATCTCAAGAGCGGTTTGAAAGTCTATAAATCTTCCGCCCAGGGCAAGAATATTCGCGTCATTATGCTCTCTTGCCAGTTTGGCATACTCCGAACAGTGACACAATGCTGCTCTTATACCCTTAAATCTGTTCGCGGCGATCGAAATCCCTATTCCTGTTCCGCAGATTACAATACCGAAATCTCCGTCTTTTAATACCGCACGGGCGACTTTTGCACCGTATTCAGGATAATCCACTGAGTCTTCGGAAAAAGTACCGAGATCATCAACAGAGTAGCCTTTTCGATTCAAGGCTGCTGAAAGTTCGCTTTTAAGCTCAAATCCGCCGTGATCGGAACCGATATGAATAATTCTGCCCATAAGTGGCTGTGCCTATAAAGATTTCAGGTATGTTTCTATATACTTCACTTCTTCCCATTCAACATTGATCCATTTGTAACATTCTCTTGAAGGAAGCCTTATTTTATTGTTGGTAAAGTAATCTGACTTTGATGGGACCTGGCCGCTTTCTTTCATGGCGTGCGTTCTTCTCGTATCGCCAGACTTTTCATATAGACCGTAAGCAATTACAAAAACAAGTTTATCCTGGTAATCGATACCTGTTTCGCAAGCCCCGATCGATTCGCTGTAAATCGCAGCCCATGTTTTAAAAATGTTGATATTTCTTGAATTTTTTGCAAGCGCTCTTGTGCATTCTGACCTTGCATCTGTGAATCTTTTCTTTTCGGTATATAGCTTAGCCAGGTTGATATTGTAAAGCTCGTTTGCCGGATCGAGTTTGATTGCTTTCTGGTTGTAGTATATGGACCTTTCGATGTTGTTCTTGTTTATTTTTATCAGTTTTTTAACAGCTTTCAGGTCGTTCGGATTTGATTCAAGAACTTTTTCAAGCATTTCAGACGCTTTCTGAGTGTTCCCCTCGTCGTAATATATTGAAGCGAGCCGTTCGATAGTTCTGGAGTCATTTGGATTTGACTTGAGATTGTTTTCCAGTTTAACTTTTAAAGCCTGCTGGTCAAGAAATTTAGATATAAGAAATGTAAGAAGGTTGTTTATCTCTTCGTCTTCCGGATTGGATTCGATGTACTCTTCGAAGTATTCGATCGCGGCAACCGCGTTTTCTTCGATCTCAGGATCATCGGGGTTTTCAACTTTCAAGTTTTCAGCAAGCTGGTAGTGATATTTTCCGGCTTTTTTCAAAAGAGTGAAATCGCGCTCTTTAGTGGTGTCAGCCTTGTCGAGTTCTATCATTCTTTCCGCAATACCTATTGCCTTGTCTATTTTCCCTTCCGTAACATATATATAATCAAGCTGAATCAGAACCTGAGGATGGTCCGGTTTCAAAAGTGAAAATCGTTCATAATCGGCTTTAGCAGAATCTCTCAGCCCCAGTTCTTCATATCCCTGTCCGCGCCAGAAAAGAAGAACATTTTTTGCATGATCAAAATCCGGATCAATAGCTATTATCTGATTTATGTATTCAACCATGTCTCTGAATTTTTTCTGCTGTTTTTTCGTCTGCGAAAAGCTGGAAAATTTATTAATATCGTTCTTCTGAGAATCTGTGAGCGGTATTTTTTCTTTTTTTACTTCAGGCGCAGCGGGTTCTTCAGCCGGCGTGTCGGCTTGAGCAAAAGAGATATCTTTTGCATTCCCGCCTGAATTATTTTCAAACGCTGCAGTATTATCAGCCTTTATTGCCTGAGTCTGAGAGCCGCAGCTTATCACTGAGAAAACTGCGCATAGCGCAAATACAATTACGGTCAGTTTTTTCATTAGTTCCTCCAGTTATCATTAATCATCATATTTTTCTTTCTTTAGTCTCCAGCTGTCGGACGAGATCAGGTTGAATTGAAGCTTAAAAATATTATCTTCAAGCCCGTTGTCTTCTGCTGATCCTGACTGAGTTAAGCTGAGTTTTATCTCTATATTTGTTTTATCGCGATTGAAAGGAAAGTTTACACCGAAAGTTTCTGTAATGTCATAAATTGCTTCACTGCCAAATTCATAAGGTCGTTTTTCTGCAGTGAAATAAGCCGAATAAACCATTCTCTTATAGTACGGATCATATTTTCTGTGTCGCGGATCATAGCTGACTCCGAAAATATTCCTTGAATAATTCGAGAGGTCAATTTTATCAATGCCAAGATCAAGTCCCGAAAACTGCTTGACCGAATAATCATAAGAGAACAAAAATTTTGAGTAATTGTAGGTAAAACCGATCCCGAATTCTACAGGCCATTCAGGACTTTCCACTTCATATTCGTTAAATGAAATCTCTTCCAGCAGAGTGCCGTAAGAGGTTGTCCTTTCGAATCCTGAAATTTTATTCACATACGAGTACAACGGAACGGAAAACTGCCCGCCAACTTTTATACCAAGAGGAGAACTGTACAAAAATCCTCCTCCCGCAGTGAAGTGGAACAGCTGTGTTTTTTCGCTGCTCTCAAAATATTTTTCCCAGTCCGTAACCCTGACCGAATCCGAGGCATCCCAAACATATGTAGTATATTTGTATCTTCTCACTTCATCATAATTACCAAGCTTGAAAGACGCATTTATTGCTGCCGAGAGACCATTGTTTATTCCCTTTCCGTAAATAAGAGAGATATTTGAAATGCTCCCCTTTTTATTTTCAAGGGTCATTATGGTGGTGTTCTCGAAGCTTTCAGGTACGGCAACTTCACTTTCTGAAACGCTGGTAATATCACTTACGGAAACGGGATAATATGAAAATCCGAAAAAATGTCTGTCGCCGAAAGGCAGGGCAAAACTTATGTCTTCAAAAGTAAACCTGTCATAGTCCGATTTAATGCCTTCGGCGTTCTCGGTACTATGGGCATAATAGGATGCAGATAACGAAAAACTTGTGTTCGACAGATTAGCCCACGAAGCGTAGTTATGATTTTTCAGGATCAGTGAATCAGCGAAAGCAAAACCTGTTGAATTATTGAGAGTAGGTTCAATATCACCGATCGACAGTGAGGAAAAAGATGAAGTATCGGAAAACAGGCACGATATGGAAATTAAAGTGAGCATCAGTATATTTTTTATCATTTTTTTTAATTCCATTTTTATTCCCCGACAATGATATATGAAACATTGATTTTGGGTTTTTTAAATACGCTGTATCCGAAGGGCGAACCCCAGTTTTTGGTCTTTATTAGGAACCCGAAATTATTATCGGGATTCCTGATCCAGTTCTGTATAACTGCATCCATAACCAGATAATTGGCTGAATCGCTCAGGTTGATTTTATAATCCCATGGGTTAAGACCGTCGTAGTTATATGTTTCCTCATTCGAATACCAAAGCGAATCGGTCAATATATATATCGAGATCTCTTTATTCGTTGATACATTATTCGAGATCGATCCGTAAAAAGGATCAAAATCATCGGCAACAGCCGTAAGATCTAATCTTCCGGTAATTACAACGGCTGAAGTATCGATACCGCTAAGGTCAATTCTGCAGGCATAACTTTCGCCCGAAATTCCGCCGAGCTTAATTTTATCCTGAGCCAGATCAATAAATGAGTGTTTTTTTTCAACAAGAGAAATGTCATCAGCGATGTATGCACTGTCAACTTCGGAAACAGTTATGATTGAGTCCCCGCCGTCTGTTGCGGTCAGCGTGTCCGGATAAGAGTAAAATGAGTATATTTTCGGCCTGAGTGAAGTATATGCCCATTTCGAGGAATATAATTTGATTACAGGTGATATGTTGCTGCCGGACTGATCTTTCAGGTAAAAGCTTTCAGTTTGTGTGCTTACAGTATCGTCAGCTGCCCACTGGGTCAGTGAAAGGCTGTCAAGCGGTATTCTGATCATGTATAGTGAGGAGTCAAGTAGTGTTACATCGCATAAAGCGAACGGTACTGCCGGAAGATCAAAATCAGTCTGTTCGGCCGTAGAATCAGTCCATAACGCTTCAGTCTTAAAAACTTCTATTCTTTTGCCTATTACAAGCGGGTCGGAAGAGTTAATTTTGTAAACGATATATGCAGAATCGAGACTGTCTGCAGCCAGAGGCAGATCGGTCTTGAATACCGATTCGGCCCATGCGGTCGTGTCACCCGCGATAATATCCCTTCCGATATAAACATAACCGTCATTTATGCTTCTTTTTGCGTACAATACGGTATCGTTGTTCAAGACTACCGAAGCAGTATCTGCATAAAAATTCGGGTCCTGAGGATCGAAAATACCGCTGCTGTCGTACTTTTGTGAGCAGGAGATCATAAAAACAATTACTGCTGTGAAGATTGTGATCCTGATGTGTTTTATTTCCATGCTTTTTCCGGTTTTTATTCTTCAGGTCTGTAAACTTTTTTTATACTGCATTTGTTCACTTTTTACCTTAATAAAAAGCGTCCGTTAATATAATCGAAATCACTATGCTTAGTCAACCAAATTTTTATGATGATTAATTACTTATTTTATGATTGCATATAACATTTGGATTATTTAGATTTACACCGCTGACAAATGAATACGGGCTGATCTATGAATGACGGTATAAGAACAAAAAAGAATAAATTTGAAACACTGAACAGAGTTATCGCTTTGCTGATATTTCTCTGGATATTTTTACTGAGCATTAAACTCTTAGGAGAGGTTTTTAAACATTTTTTTTCGGAACAGGCGCAAAACCTTATTGCCAACGCTACGGATGATCCGTTCGTTTCGCTTTTTATCGGAATTCTTGCAACTGCGATAATTCAATCATCGTCTTCGACGACATCAATAATCGTTGCATTTGTTGCTTCAGGTTCAATGACATATATGAATGCAATACCGATGGTCCTCGGCGCGAATATAGGTACTTCAGTAACCGGTATAATCGTAGCTTTCGGTCAGGTAAGAAATAAACTTGAATTCAAAAGGTCTTTTTCTGCAGCTATTGTTCATGATTTTTTCAACACATTCGGGGTAATTCTCTTCTTTCCGCTTGAACTTTATACGCATTATTTAAGCGGGACGGCCAAGTATCTGACAGATCTTCTTCTGGGATCATCGTCCGTTACTTTTGATTCACCTTTAGACACACTTGTAAAATCGGCTTCCCAGTGGATCGAACTGTCCATAGCAGGTGTTTTCGGTTGTGTTTCAGACGGGAAATGTCACTATAATGGCTGGCTGCTTACGGTAATGATTATTGTCAGTCTTTCTCTGCTTTTCACCGCACTGTATTATATTTCAGCAATAATGAAGAAGATACTTATAGGAAAATTTGAGAAAATTATACATAAGTTCATTTTTAATCACACTTTAACCGCATTTCTTTTCGGCGTGATATTCACTCTGCTTGTTCAGTCCTCATCTGTAACAATCTCACTGATAGTTCCGCTTGTCGGGGCCGGAATATTCACTCTTGATCAGATATTTCCGTATGCTGTCGGAGCCAATATCGGAACAACTATTACCGGAATGCTGGCGGCTCTAGTTTCGGGGAATGCGAATGCGATAACTATAGCCCTTGTTCATACCCTTTTCAATATTTCGGGAGCTGTTGTGTTCCTGCCTCTGAGGATCATCCCCGTAGCTTCGGCAAAATGGTTCTCGAATAAATGTTACCAGAACAGACTTTGGGCTTTCGGTTATGTTATAGTAATGTTCTTCATAGTTCCGATAATTATAATTTTTCTGAACAGTTAACAAATTTTATGTATAACCCGAAAGGAGGTTTATATGATACTCAATCAATTCTTTAAAATGCTTTCACGCCAGGATCTTCTGACCCAGGCCTTGAACGACACTTACGAAATGGCTGAAGTTGCCAACAGGCAGTATAATAATGTTATCAGGATCACCTTCGACGACCTGAAAAGAGCGGTCACGCCGGAGGAGATCGAACAGGTGAGAAAAAAGGATTATCTGCTTAATCATTTTGAAAAATCCATCAGAAAAAAAGTGTTCGAACACCTTGCTGTGAATGACAAAGAGGAACAGCAGCTATATACCGCATTTATTCTTACGACGATAATTAACAATTTTGAAAGGATCGGAGACTACACAAAGAATATTTGCGAAGTCGCGGAGATCAAACATATGCTCAAAGATGAGGAATGGAACAAAAAACTTCTCAGTTATTCTGAAATGATCAGAGAAGTATTCCAGGATTCACTTAATGCGTTCAAGAACGGTGATGCCGAACTAGCAAAGAAAATTATCGACAGGCATTATGAAATAAAAAGTAAAATAAACGATGATATTGTTACTGTAGCCACCAAAGAACCATCCGCAATCGTAAATTATGCGGCATACGCGTTGTTTCTAAGGTACCTTAAGAGGATCAGCTCTCATCTTATGAATGTAGCCACTTCAATAACCAATCCTATCGATAAGATAGGTTATTATGTGGGTGATGAAGGCGGTGAAGTTAATGAAAAGGACGACGAATAGATAAGCGGGGCATTGACAGAATGATAACCCCTTCGAAATTTTCACGACTGAGAAAAATTACTAAATATTTTAAAATAGCTGAAGAGCTAAAAAGCCTCAGGGACAGTTATCTGATTTCTAGATCGTTTGATCTTGAATGTATAAAAGAATACAGGCGATATCTGGCAGCAGAACCTGACGCGGAATACATCGAAGAACTTGATGAAATTCTTAGCGAATCCGATAACAGGAAAATGTTTGAAAAGATCCATTTTTTATATCACTTGATAAAAGAGGAATTCGGATATCCCGATCCGGAAAGCAGATTTATCATTTCGTCCGGCGATTCCTGCGAAAAAAATATGCCGAAGACCGGTCTTGTTATAATCCTTGAAAATCTCCGTTCTGCGTTTAATGTAGGATCCATTATCAGATCGTGCGAGTGTTTTGGAGCGAAGGAACTCATAATGTCAGGCATAACACCGGGCACTGAGAACGCAAGAACGATCAAAACAGCAAAAGGCACTGAAAACTATCTGAAGATAATTAGAACTTCAGACATAACCAAAACTGTAAATGAACTTAGAAACTGCGGTTACATGATTTACGGAGCTGAAACCGGAACTGGAAGCACCGACCTGAGAGACCTGAAAATGCCCGAAAAAACTGCGGTCATATTCGGCAACGAAGAGATCGGTATAACGGAAGAAATCCTGAAGTTATGCGACAGAATTGTTTCAATCGAAATGAGAGGAATGAAAAATTCGCTGAACGTGTCTAATGCAGTATCAATATTTCTTTATGAATACTCAAAAATGAACCGCTAAACGGTATCGGGATGTTTGGCTTTCCAGCATTTTATTATCTGGTCATATTTGATGGTTTTTGAGTAAACATCAGCGACGCATATAAGGTAACCGGCTATAAGCAGTTTCCATACAATACCCAGATCTATAAAACTATTTTCATCATGCGAATAAGGAAGATATTCGAGACTGTAAGCGAGTGCGAAAAGAAAAATAAATGAGAACATTATCTGAGCCGTATCCATAAAAATGTACTTCAACCTGCCCATATTCAGATATCTTGTAAACTCTCTTTTCTCGATGTTTTCAGGCGTAAAAGAAAACAGCAGTTTGTCATCGACTTTGATCTTACCCCTTTTGCGGTAATTGTCATCAAGGATCTTTATGAACTTATCCTTATTTTCGACTATATATTTTTTATGCGATCTGTTATTTACTATAAGCATTATTAGCCAGGCGGTAAGAGTAGCATACACGAGGTACAGCATGGAAACCTCCGTTCTGATTTTTACTCGGCAGAAAGTAATCTAATTAAATAAATCGGTATATTCAAGAAATATTATTTGCTTTATTTTTATTCTGATTATCGTTATCTTAGAGCATATTTTGTTAAGGATTGAAAAATGAAAAAGTTTAAATTTGCGCTGGTAGGATGCGGCAGAATATCAGGAAAACATATTGATGCCATAAAGAACATACCGGATGCTGAGCTGACGGCCGTATGCGATGTGATCGAAGAAAGGGCAAGATCATGCAGCGGGAAGGCTGGATTGAAAAAATACTATCTGTCTTATGACGAAATGCTGAAGAACGAGGAAATCGATATAGTTAATATTCTCACGCCGTCTGGACTTCATCCCGAGCATACGATAGACATAGTAAAAAAATATAAAAAACACATTATAGTCGAAAAGCCGATGGCTCTAAAATTGTCGGATGCCGACACTATGATTAAGACCTGCGACCTGAACTCCGTAAGGCTGTTCGTAGTAAAACAGAACAGGTACAACCTTCCTGTGATGAAACTCAGATCGGCAGTTGAGAACGGAGAATTCGGAAGAATTTTCATGGGGTCAGTGCGCGTCAGGTGGGCAAGGGATCAGAAGTATTACGATCAGGACGCGTGGAGAGGAACCTGGAAGCTTGACGGCGGAGTTCTGGCAAATCAGGCGTCACATCATATAGACCTACTCGAATGGATGCTGGGGACGCCTGTGTCGGTCATGGCGAAAACCGAAACATATCTCGCGGATGTGGAGGTTGACGACACTGCTGCGGCGATCATCAAGTTCGAGAACGGCGCAATGGGCATAGTTGAGGCTACAACAGCCACAAGACCGGTCGATCTTGAAGGATCTATCAGCATACTTGGAGAAAAAGGCTCAGTGGTAATCGGCGGTTTTGCGGTAAACAAAATGGAAACCTGGAATTTTTCAGGTCAGTCAAAAGAGGACAGGGACAAAGTCCTTAAAGCATACGCGGAGAACCCGCCTAATGTTTACGGTTTCGGGCATATCAGATACATTGAGCATGTAATAGACTGTATCAGGAACAATAAACAGGCTCTGGTTGACGGGCTTGAGGGCAGAAAATCATTAGAGCTTATAAATGCGATATATGAATCTGCTGAAACCGGAAAAGAAGTAGAACTGAAGTTCAAACCGAGAAGGTCTAAGCTGGGTAACTGATCAGCGGCCGTATTTATACATAACTTTATTTACCCATACAGGCATAAATCTTAAAAGAGCTTTTAACAGGATCTTAGGGATAAAAACATAACCGTTCAGATGTTTTATAAGATAAAATGAAACTTTAAGCTCGTTCCTTACATTACTTTTAAGAGTCCTGTTCTTCCAGAATTTGTTGGAGACCCTGAACCAGATAAGCGGTTCGTGGATATTATTCATTTTCACATTTTTTGTAATAGCTCTTGACCAAAGCTCGTAATCCTGGCTCTTTTTAAAATCTTCATTATAGTAGCCGACGATATCAAAAAATTTTCTTCTTACAGCTACAGAAGGATGTATGAACGGGTTTCTGGAGATCGCCCATCTTTTTATCTCTGCCTGGAAAGGCATTTTTTTATAGAATATCTCCATACCTTCGTCATCGATCTCTATACATTCCGTTCCGACCAGCAGAAGCTCATCATCTTTTTCAAACTCTTCCATAGTTCTCTGGAACCTTCGACGATGGCAGATATCGTCCGAGTCCATCCTGAAATAAATATCAGCCGGAAAGCTGCGTATGGCTTTGTTTAAAGTCGCGGCCAGACCTAAATTGGCGTCATTACGCATCAGACGGATCCTCTTATCCTCAATAGATTTAATGTACAAATCTATATCTTCGCTGATGAT
>CALMWI010000030.1 GCA_937873545.1 uncultured bacterium
ATATTTATTGCCTGCTGATGATCACAGTACAGCAGATCTGATAAGTGATAATGATTTCGCTTTATTATTCAATCCAATAAAAGCGAACAAGAAAGTATATTGGATGCAACAATGCTTTGGCGGTGGATTTTGGGATGAATTAACTTACAATACTGAAGCAGGACAAAATTATAACAATGTATATTTTCATTCTGCTGTGGAAATGACAATCGCTTCAGTGGCAGATGATTATACAAAAACCATGGAACATATTGAATATCTTGAAAATGAATTGATCGGTGATAGTACATACACACACGGTGAGTTTAATTTTCACATGTTTTCTGCTACAATGGGCTGTACTCCAAATCCGATATATACAAACAATTACAACGGTGAGCTTTTTATAAATGCGGATTTAAATAACGATCGAATAATATCCATGTATGAAACATCCGCATGGGAAATCTCACACGAGTCGTTAGATGATTGGGGTTTTGTTTCTGATACTATTACTACTAAATTTGATCATGACTATGATCAGATACCTTTGATAAAAGATTTCGGATTTATAGGTCCGCATACAACTTTGGAATATCCTACTATAATTCAAAATAATTATCAGGATTATTCTTCTTTCATTAAAGGAATTATGGGAATTCCAGGTACTCTTACTATCAACCAAGTCAATCTGATTCTTCCGAATGAATCAAATACTACTCTGTTGAAGAACAGCAAGGTTGAAATTTATACAGGCTTTAATTTCATGAATCAAACAGGATCAATACTAAAATTGTCAGATGGATCAGAAATAAATTCTTCGCACGGGGGCAATTTAATTTTTGATTCGGGCTCAAATTTAATAGTCAATGGGAACGCCAGAATAGTCGGAAATATTGATTTAGCTGACGGAATATCAATAGAAATTCAGGATAACTCAGTTCTGTCATTGCAACTATCTCAGATAAAGATTTTAGCTGGTACTAAACTTAGCCTTGGTGTAAACGCAAAGCTCATTGTTGAAGCCGGCTCTAATCTAGCATTCGATGACGGAGCAGTTATTGAGATGGCAGAGGGTGCTGAGATAATCGTGAATAATGGAGGATCCTTAAGTGCTATCGGGTGTTCTTTTACATTCACAGAATCGGACGGGACATGGAACGGAATAAACTGTGCTGTAGGCAGTAAGATTGAGTTCTATGGAGCAAAGATAATTGGAGCTGATATAGGAATATGGGGTACTCCGGACTTTTGCAGAATAGAAAACTCGAGTTTCCTTGATTGCGAAAATGGAATATCTATTGTCAATTGCCCTGATTATATTATAACAAATAACAGAATGACAGGAAAAGGGTTGAACAGCTACGGTTATGCAAAAGGATCAGGAATTACTTTAACAAACTGCACTTTACCCATCAGCGGTAATACTGTTCAGAACTTTTTAGACGGAATTAAGCTGGTTTCATCTTCGATAATACTTGCAGAGAACAGGCTCATCAATAACTTTAACAGCGGTCTATTAATAACCGGGAACGGATCAAAGCCTGTTCTTGTAAATTCATTTAGTAAAGACCTAACTCCGAGGCTTAATAATGAGATTTACGGAAACAATATTAACTATCCGATATATAACGGCGCACAAATATATATGAGATACTCAGCCGGAGCATACATGACAGGTGGATACAATAATATTTATTCCGGTCAGATCGGAGTAGTTCCGTCTGTTCCGTGTATAAGAGGTATCTTAGTGACTACTCCTGAGCCTGTTATAAACAAAGTATTAATTTCGGCAGAAAGAAACTACTGGGGATATGGTCGCATAGACGAAGTCAATCAGCCTGATTTCTTCTATTTCAGAAACAGCACTTTTGACACAGGATACTCAATAGATTATGATCCTTACGCTACTGTACCTTATACAGAAGACGGTACAGCTTCAACTGACCTGAGTACAAACGAACCGAGAAGCACTGAAGCGACCATGCTGTTAAATGCCATGAAACTGGAAGATACAGGCAGTTCAAAGGCTTCAATCAAGCTTTATGAAAACATTATAAAGAAATATCCGAACACTCCTGAATACTATGTTGCAGAATCAAGACTGCCCGGATTGTACATTGAAGAAGAGTTGCCTTTAGAAACAATACTGTCTTCTTTTGACGAAGCTATTGTAAATGAGACCACTCTCGGAAAAAAGTTCTTTAAAGGACTGAGGGTTTCGACTCATATTAAGGCAAAGAACTATGATACTGCTATAATGTATGCCGAAGAAATGAAGAATGAAGCTGAAACAGAAGAAGAAGCAATACTTTCCGACATTGATATTGCAGTAGCGAATATGATGAAAGAAGCTGAGGGTAGCGGAAAAGGTGTAAGCTCAACTGATTCACTTGAAAAACTTTTTAATTTGCTCAATGGGAATGATAATAGAGACGGTAATCCTTCCGATTTAGCAGAAATCTCCATACCAACTCAGCACGAGCTATACCAGAACTATCCGAACCCGTTCAATCCTGTTACGCAGATCAAATATGACCTTGCGAAAACCGCAAATGTTAAGTTAAGTGTTTATAATGTCAGCGGACAGATCGTCGCAAAACTTGCCGACGGAGTTATGAATGCGGGAAATCATTCAGTAGAATTCGACGGCAGTAGACTTAATTCAGGTGTATACTATTACACGCTTGAAGTTGAAGGTAAATCTCTCACGCAAAAAATGATCCTGATAAAATAATTCTCAGCTATAAATACCATAAATCAGAGGCGGCAAAAAACCGCCTCTTTCTTTTGCTCTAAATTGCCACATATATAATGCCACATAGGGATCTAAGATAAAAAATTAATGGAGGCTAACGGATAGGGAAAAAAGCGCGGCAAATAAAATTCCCCTTGCCGTGTCATTTTTCCCATGTTAGCCTTCGTTTATTTTTTCACCAAATCTTTATATCTCTTAACCCTATGTGGCAATTTATAAATAATCTTCCACAAAGTAAAGAAAAACCTTACTGAAGACTTGAATTTTTGGTATCTTGAATTAGAGTTTGATTTTCAATAAAGAAAAAACTTGACAAAATAATTAATTTTCAGTAGGTTCATGACATAAAGAAGTTGGGGGGTAGTTGTGAGGATATACGCTAAGTTTTGTATCTTTTTATTTATTCTCATATCTTTTTTCTCAATATGCAAAGCAGAAGATTTTTGGATGAAAACGAATTATGATGCAGATACAAGGCAAATTCTTTGTGCTTTTAATGATTCAATTTTTATAAATTCTGGGTCATATTCATTTGTAACAAAGGACAAAGGAATAACTTGGGACACACTGTATACAAATGGTTATGTTAAATATATTGACGAAACTAATGGGTACTTATATGTTTCTTCATCCTACAAAATATACAAAATACACAAAGACTCAAGCGATTGGAAACAGTTGTTTAATTGGGAAGGGCTCGGGTTTAATGGTATTTACAAGCTGAATTCAAGATATTATTTAATAACAGCCTCGCAAATATTACAATTTAATGAGGATTGGACAGATTATAAATCTGTATTAGAATATAATAATTCTGAACTACTCAATTGTATGGCAGTTGACTCAGTTGGCACATTATACGCAGGATCAACAGATTTTATGAATATAGGTCAACCCGGCGGAGTTTATAAATCTTACGACAACGGAGAAACTTGGACAGCACCTGACCTTCCGAATCATTTTGTTAGAGCAATGGCAGTGGATTCACAAGGTCGTATTTTTGTTGGAACATGTGGGCATTATTATGATTATACAGGTCAAATATACAGATCCAATGATAATGGAAATACATGGCAGATGGTAGCAAGCGGAGCTTATGTGTTTTCAATGGCAATAAATTCCAAAGATGAAATATTTGTAGGTCTGGATTACGATAGTGGTAACCCTTGGATACTGTTTAGCAATGATCATGGAGAATCATGGCAGTATTTAAATGATGGATTAAGTACAGGGAATATAAATGATATAGCTATTTCACCAGATGGGTATGTTTATTTGGCTACTGGTGGTGGATCAATAGCAAGTGCAGGTGTGTATAGAAGCGTTAATTCAACAACCGGAATAGAAGAAGAAAATCATAATATTGCAAATGGTTTTGAACTTTATCAGAATTATCCGAATCCGTTCAATAACGAAACAAAAATAAAGTTCAGCTTAAATGAATCGTCGGAAGTAGAGCTGAGTATTTTTAACATCAAGGGTGAATTGGTTGAAAGTCTTGTTCAAGGTAAATATGGAAAAGGTATTCATTCGGTAAATTTCAGAGCTGAAGGATTAACAAGCGGAATTTACTATTATAATCTTAATATAAACAATGAAGTTGTGGCTACAAAGAAAATGTTGTATCTGAGATGATTTAGGTTTTTAAAACAGAATTAAAATATGTTCCGCACATGTCACATCAATTAAAAAAAATGGAGGATGTTATGAAAAGAGTACCGAGTTTACTGATCATAGTCCTGTTTACCCTTACAGGACTTTACGCTGAGCTTATAAATCTCAATCCTGATCCGAGTGGCGAACCTTGGTTAGTGGGTGGAGTAGTATGGGACGAAAAAGAAATGCTATGGTATAATTCTTTACCTGTTTTCACTCCGTCAATCCCCTCTGCATTGCTGCCTGTAAAAATTGACAACTCAAAAAATCCATACTTTCGATCAATTTTTACGCAATATGGAGGCTGTTGCGCTCAAGCGTCTACAATTGGATACACTTTCACTTATGAGATTAATAGGCTGAAAAATCAATCAGTTATTGATATTGAACCTCGTGATCATGAACAATATCGATTCCCCACGCACTTTACATACAATTTCTACAATAAAGGCAATCCAACTGTAGTGTCCCCCTGTTTTTAGAC
>CALMWI010000031.1 GCA_937873545.1 uncultured bacterium
TCTGTAATCAACTTCAAAACCGAGGTCTCCCAAAGCATTTTCGATCTCGTTTTTTATATTTTCAAATTCTTCGCAGTTACGCAATCCCAGCCAAAGAACTTTCGGATGATAAAAGTCTTTAAAAACTCCTACACCCTTAAGAATAGAGTCAAATTCGTTGAACATTTTTGAGATATGCTTTAATTTCGACCTGACTGCCGTAATATTTTCTTCTTTGACATCACCTAGAAACTTAAGGGTTATATGAATATTTTTTAGATCTACCCATTTGACTTTCGCATCTTCGAGTGTGTCAGGCAGGGATAAATGGAATTTCTCCGTTTTCTCAGTAAAATTTACCTTTACACCTATGAATAATCTTTTTGTTCCCGGCATTGCCCACCTGTTTTTAATACCCTTGGCATTTTAATCATAAGTTTGTAAATAATCAAGTAAAGAAATTTTTGCATTGAAAATTTTGTCGGTTTAATTTAACTTGTATCGTAATTAAACCGGGGTTTCACATTGGTTAAAAAAATAAGAAAACTTAGTTTAAAAAGATACCTTCAGATCTTAACTTACAGCATTCGTAATATTAGCTGTTCTTACGGAGAAAAATATCCTTTCTACGCATCGCTTAAAGTAACATCCCGCTGCCATTTTGCATGTAAATTCTGTGATATGAAAAATTTTCAGACTCCGGATCTTTCCACTGATGATGTAAAAAAAATAATTCGCAATCTTGGCAGGTCATCTGTATTTTTGATGTCTCTTGAAGGCGGAGAACCTTTATTAAGAAATGACATTGAAGAATTACTGATCGAAGCCCACAAGCAGCCTTTTTATCTGCTTTTCACAACAAGTCAAAAAAATCTGATGGATTATCCATGGGATAAATATCAGAAATATATTGACTTCCTTCACATATCAATTGATGAAGGCCATGACAATATGCACCTTTTCGACAAACTCAAAGATATCAATAAATTCAGCATGATAGTCTGTGTTCAGACAGTTGTCGCAAAAGAAGATCAGGACAAACTTGAAGATAAGGTTTCCAAATGTTATTATTCCGGAAGCAAGATTTTGATCATGCCCGCTGTTCACCTGGATAATACTGAAGATCACTTCCCTGATCTTGACAGACTTGAAAAACAGATAAAAAGGCTAAAAAAAGACTATCCTGAAACGATCATTACTCCAAATTCCTATTTTTGGTCTGTAAAGAAGAAAAAGGGAGGCTGCAGTCCGAGCTCAATAATAATTGATGCTGACGGAGGTTTGTTTTATCCGTGCAGGACACTTAAAGATAAAACAATAAAACTGCAGGAAGACGACCTGATGAGATTCATCATTACAGGAAAAGCCGCCGAACTCAGAAAACAAATGTCAGCATGCACAAGACAATGCGGATGGTACCAGTATTTTGCTACATCAAGGTTTTCCGGATTCTCAGACTTTTTTGATGCAACCGGTCCGTATCTGAGAGAGTTCTTTCTCGGCCGAAAGTTCGAAGAGTAGAAATCCGCATTTTATCTGTATAAAAATGCTTTTCGTCTTTGAAAACTAAATTCTTTGTAAAAACAGCCTTGCAAAATTTTTTATTTTAAACTATATTCTACCGTTTATTGAAACAGGTACGAACGATTTATAAAACTAAAATATGAGGTACTAAATGTCAAACCAGGAAGTTCAAACGATCATCGCGACCGATTGCGGTTCAACGACCACAAAAGCCATTCTTATAGAGAAGGTCGGGAACGAATATCGTCAGCTGGTAAGAGGCGAGGCTCCGACCACAGTGGAAGCACCTTTCGAAGATGTGACTAAAGGTGTTCTGAATGCGATTATGGAACTTGAAGAACTTGCTACGGAATATTACAAGACCGATGCTGCAAAGGGCTCAAGATTTTATAACAAACCCAGAGTGTTCGTAAAAAACGAACAGATAATAAGAAAAGACCCCAATGATAAAAATGAAGACGGATGTGACATTTACATCTCCACCTCATCAGCGGGCGGAGGTCTTCAGATGATGGTTTTCGGAGTGGTAAAAGGCATGACTGCAGAATCAGCTCAAAGAGCAGCTTTAGGAGCAGGAGCGATCGTTATGGATGTTCTGGCAATAAACGATGGCAGGCTTCCTCATGAAAAAATTGAAAGAATAAGGGCTTTGAGACCCGACATGATACTTATAGCCGGTGAAACCGACCAGGCTAAACCTAAACATGTTATCGGGATGGCCGAACTTGTAAAATCAGCCCGTCCTACAGCTAGACTCGGTATAGGATTTGCACTTCCAGTTATTTACGCCGGCAACCAAAGAGCCAATGATGACATAAAAACTATTCTGGAAAAAGATACTGCCCTCAGCCTTGTTCCCAACCTTAGACCCACACTTGAAAAAGAGAATCTGAGACCGGCTTCTGATAAGATACATGACCTTTTCATGGAGCATGTGATGCAGCAGGCTCCCGGCTATGACAAGCTTATGAAGTGGACAGATGCTCCGATAATGCCTACTCCGGGAGCAGTAGGTTTAATTATTAACAAAATAGCCGTTATGCAGAATAAAAACGTTGTCGGTGTTGACATCGGCGGAGCAACGACTGATGTGTTCTCAACATTTAAACTGGAAGACAGAGATGGTGTTGTCCATCAGAAATTCAACAGAACGGTTTCAGCGAACCTCGGAATGTCCTATTCGGTTTCCAACGTACTTCTCGAAGCAGGCCTTGACAATATTATGAGATGGGTTCCGTTTGATATGGATGAACAGGAACTGAGGAACAGGATCGGCAACAAAATGATCCGTCCGACTACTATACCTCAGTCGAAAGAAGATCTTGATATAGAACAGGCTATTGCAAGAGAAGCTTTGAGATTATCCTTTATCCAGCACAGATCATTCGCTGTCGGATTAAAAGGCATTCAGCAGGAAAAGGGAATTTCAGAAGCTTTCGACGCTGATTCTTCAAATGATTCTATAGTAAACATGATGAAACTTGACCTTCTGGTCGGTTCAGGTGGTGTGCTTTCACACGCTCCTCTAAGAAGCCAGTCCGCACACATGCTTGTTGACTCTTTCCTTCCGGAAGGTATAACACAGCTGGCAGTTGACTCTATTTTCATGATGCCGCAGCTGGGTGTTCTTTCCGAAGTAAAAGCTCCGGGATGTGATAAGGCTGCAATGGAAGTTTTCGATAAGGACTGCCTGATATATTTGGCTATAAGTATCTGCCCGGTCGGACATGTGAAAGAAGGAAAACCTGTAGTAAGAATCAAAGCCGATCTTCCAGACGGCACAAAGCTTAATGAATGGATCAACGCTAATCAGCTTTTAAGATATGATATGCCTTACGACACCGAAGTCGAATTTGAAATCGAGCCTGCTTCTGGATTTGATGTGGGCGAAGGAAAAGGTAAGAAAGTTACAAGAAAGCTGAGAGGCGGTGTTGTCGGCCTGGTAATAGACACAAGAGGCAGACCGTTCAATATCACAAAAGATATGAAAAACAGGGTTGAAATGCTCAATAAATGGGATATTTCAAAGAATTACAAGCCGAAATCCCACAAAGACGGCGTTTAATAAAACTTTAAAGATTTGACATAGGAGACAAGATATGGCTCACGCATATACACCGGGATTAAAAGTAGCCGCAAAAATAGTAATTGAAAAAACAAGAAAACTTCCGCTTCTTGGGCAGGTGCTTGTAAAAAAAGGCGACAAGATCCCTTCAGATACGATCGTGGCAAAAACAGAACTTCCGGGTAAGGTTTATCCGATAAACGTAGCAGGCCAGCTCGGGCTTGGAAAAGCTAACGAGCTGATTGAATGCATGCTGAAAAAAGAAGGCGATCCTGTAAAGGCGGGAGAGATAGTCGCACTAAGCAAAGGTTTTTTCGGATTCTTTAAGAGTGATTATAAGGCGCCAATCGACGGCACGATCACGCAGATCTCTCAAATTACCGGCCAGGTTATTTTCAACGCGGCTGCAATTCCGGTTGAAATTGACGCTTATGTTGACGGCGATGTGAAAGACGAGATACCGAACGAAGGTGTTATAATGAGAACTGAAGGTGTTCACATTCAGGGTATTATCGGTCTTGGAGGCGAGTCCTACGGAAATATTATGATAGTTGCAAAATCACCTGATCAGATCGTTGACATAAGCATGATCAACGATACTATGAAAGGAAAGATTATCGTATGCGGTTCTAAGATAACTACCGAGGCATTAACAAAAGCTAAGAATGCCGGTGTGGCTGGAGTTATAACCGGGGGATTTGACTATCAGGATATAAAAGACATACTGGGACATGATCTCGGTGTAGCGATCACAGGTCACGAAGATATCGGATACACACTTATTCTTACAGAGGGTTTCGGTACTATTCCTATGGCTGACAGAACATATAAACTGCTTAAAAAATATGAAGGTTTCAAAGCATCGATAAACGGTGCTACCCAGATAAGAGCCGGGGTTATGCGTCCTGAGATAATAATCACTCACAATGAACCTCAGGAAGAAAAATCTTTAAAGAACTATGCGGAATCAGGCCTCGAAAAAGGCGATCAGATCAGAATAATCCGTTCACCATATTTTGGAAAACTGGGAAAAGTCATAAGTCTTCCCGTTGAACTTCATAAAGTCGAATCGGGAACCTGGGTACGAGTTATGACAGTTGATCTTGACGGAAAAGAAGTTTTGATCCCGAGAGCAAATGTTGAAGTGATCGAAAAATAAAATACAGGGACATATATGAAAAAATATATCGCCTTAATAATTGTTTTGACTGTAAAGATAGCTTTTGCTCAGACCGTCACAACTAAACGGATGATAGACATACCCACCTGTTTCACGATGGATCAAGCTGAGCTTGAGCTTGGCGGCAGA
>CALMWI010000032.1 GCA_937873545.1 uncultured bacterium
ATTAAGCTTTATTCTGTTTATTTTCGAACATTTAAAGATAAACGGCCCTATCAGCAAGATGAAAACACAATTTTTCGGGATAAACAATTGCGAAACTATTTTTTATGTTTAATATGTAAATATCTTTCAAAGTAATGTTAGACCTGATTTAATGTATATGCAAGCGATATTTGTGAGAGAATGATCTTTTAAGTCACAAAATCCATAAAATTCTCTCTGTTTATCTGTGTGAATTCTGAATCCGGATAATTCTCTGCCCACGCTTTTGGAACCTTAATATTTTTAGGACTGAATTTGAATTCATACCCGTATAGTTTTCCGTCTCTTTCCTCAACGAGATCGATTTCCTGCATATCGTAAGTGCGCCAAAAGTAATTATTGCTGTAAATATTATGGTACTGCTGCTTTTTCAGCCTTTCCGAAAACAGGTAGTTCTCCCAAAGTGCTCCGGTATCGTTTCTCAGTTTTATCGGATTAAAAGAGTTTCCGATAGAATTAAGCACACCGTTGTCAAGAAAATAATACCTTGCTGTTTTAGAAACTTCCTTACGCAGATTTCTAGAAAATCCTCTGACTTTTTTAATTACGAAAGTTTTTTCAAGCAGATCAAGATATTTTTCTACTGTCTGTTTTGCAAGATCAAGAGAATTGCCAAGTTCATTTAAAGACACTTCTTTGCCTATTTGGAATGAAAGAAGCACGAGCATATCCATGATCTTGGAAGAATTTCTGAGATTTTCAAGCTGTATAATATCCTTATAAAGATAAGAATCTCTTAGCTCAGCCAGCAGTTGTTTTTTTTCGTCAGTATTGCCCGCATTAAGTACCTCCGGATAAGTTCCGTATATCAGCATTTCTTCAAGCCTCTGATAGATCGCCATGCCGCCTACATTTTCATTGAGTTCGATTGCTGAAACAGAATATAATTTTAAACTGATTTTTCTTCCGGTAAGAGGCTCTCCAAGTTTATTGGAAAGATCAAAGGAAGAAGATCCGCTTGCAATGACTTTAATATCTTTTATCTGATCAACCAGAAGTTTTAACCCTATGCCCACATCCGGTATCATCTGAGCTTCATCTATTACAACAAGATCATATCCTCCAAAGAAGTTCTTCATTGTGTTCACGCTCTGAGACCTGAATACCTGCTTTAGATCGCTATCTTCTCCGGTTCCTAAATAATATTTTCCTGAAAAACTTTCGAGATATTTCTCTATTAAAGTGGTTTTACCGACTCTGCGGGGACCATAAATAACAGTTACTTTACCCTTTTTTAAATACTTATCGAAGTCTTTTTCATAATATCTAATGAAATGCATAATTACCTCCTTTAGCATAAAGTTAACAAATTTATATTAATTTGGCAAGTGAATTGTCCGATTTAATGCAAATTCGGCAAGTTTAAAGATTTTTGTTCAGAACTGAACTATATGCTGTTGAAACTTTATTTGATCAACTCAAAATATTCCGACCTTGAAGCTTTTTTATCGAAAGTGAGTACTTTGTCGCAGCCGCACTCAATTGATGTGTGCGCGATCAGCAGATCAGCCAGATCGGCATTGGAAGTTTTTGCTTCATGAACAAATTTTCGAACTGAAGTCTCATGTTCAAATTTCAGAATTGGTAGTAAGAGAAGATTGCCAAGTGCATCAGCGATCTCTTTTCCCGGAATTTCATAAGCGGATTCTAACACCCAAATGAGCTCTAAGATAACCGTTACCGGCACAAACATCTGAGTTTTTTCGATTTCAGCGTTTTTAAAAAGAATATATACTTTCTGTGACTGAATTTTATCATCGCCGGTCATGAAACGGACTAGAACATTAGTATCAAGAGCCTTCATTTGTTTCTCTCCCTGACCTTATTTCTGACTGCTTCATTCATTTCTTCCGGACTGACCGGTTTTCTGTCCTTTTTGTATAAGATCCCGTAGAGATCATCCACTTTTTTCGTAACAGGTCTCAGTACAGCTTCACCTTCCTTTGTTATTACTATCTCAATAATGTCTCCCGTGTGCAGATGGAGAGAATCCCTTACTTTTTTGGGAATAGTTACCTGCCCTTTTGTTGTGATCGTAGTTGTTGACATCATTATTCCTTACTTTTTTTATTTTCCTTACTTTAAGGTAATACCTTTTATTTTGAAAGTCAAGAATTTTATTCCTTAATAAAAAATCCCGCCAGAAGACGGGATTATAAAAGTATCAGACTGGTTTTCTTATTCAGTTACCTTGTACTCATAAACCCTTACTTCAAGTCTCTCCAAATCTGCAACGTAAAGCTTGCCATCTTTAACGAATACCTTTCCCGAAATCCAATTCACTTCAGGCTCAATTCCTATGTCGAGCGTTACTCTGTTCAGAAAAACTCCGTCTTTAAATACATCAACAAGAAAGTCCTTATTGTTTTTATCGGTCCTCTCTTCTGATACAACTGATAAAAGGCGCTCCTGATCATCAACAATAAGTTCAACTACAGCTTTCTTAAATTGAATACTACCTTTCGATGCGTCAGTTACTCCTTTTTCTGCCCGTAATTTTCTGAATGGTTTTTCGATCGAATAAAGCAGATTTCCGTTATGATCAAAAGAGTCAATCTGATACTTGTCAGTACTATTATCAGCTACGAACAATTCTGTTTTCCCTGCCGCAAAACCGTAAAATAAGTCTATATATTCTGTTTGTACCCGTTCCCCGTCATAAGTCTGTTCTTTCAGCTTTTTAATTACATTGAAACCTGAGGAAGAAAGCCCCAGATCGTAATCCATGAACATACCTTTGTCTTCATACCTCCAATTACAGAGGTAAGTTACGATCCTGTTTTCTCCGAAAGGTTTTGTATAGACTGGCATCCTGCATTCTTTCGTCGGCACGCTGAGCAGGAAGTTGCCTTCTGTGTCGAATTTATTCATCTGAAGTACTGTCTGATTCAGTACATTTACAGTGTCGTTTTGAATATACATATTCTGAGGCCATTTCGATTCTCCAGGACCGTCACCCATCCTGCCGAAGTTTTTTACATAATTACCTTTACTGTCAAATTTATAAACGACAGCTTTGTTTGTGCTCAGAATGTAAATATTGTTTTTTGAATCGACAGCAACAGAGTTCATGTCCTGTATAATTCTTAAAGAATCGTCAGCAAAGCTTTCATCATATCCCTTAATCGTGAAAAGTTCTTTCAGGCTGATCCTAAGGTTAGGATTTGCAGGAATGTTCTCGTTCTTATAAACCTTATGACCGTTTACTTCCTCAATAGTATAGTTAAGCTTTTTTTCTGAACAAGATGAAATAATTATTAGTGCTATTAATAAACTCATGAATTTCATGATAAAACCTCTTTAAATTTTAAGTATTTAATTTTTCGTTTTGCTTTTTGTGCAAGACAGAGCACAGAAAAATGATTACAAATATTTTACTGCTTCAAGGACTTTTATTTTTGACTTGGCCTTCATGATTATTCCGAATTTAGTTTTCTGAAATTTATTGAAAGAATTTTAACTTAGCAATAACTTATTTAAACTAATCTATTTTTTGTTTTAATACTTCCCAAAATTCTCTGGGTGTCAATATTTGAATCTGTTTATATTTTTTCAGAACAAGAAGATCTTTATCCCCGGTTACTATAAATGTCGAATCCGATTTCACTGCGAGGCTGATTATTCCGTCATCGTCAGGATCTCTTGATACTCTTTCCGTAATTTCAATATCCTCAATGTAATTGCAATGATCTTTCAAATATTGAATTATAAGTCTGATTTTGTCTTGAGGCATTTTTAATTTCTTTTCAAAATTCTTGTTCAGCTCCGATAAAATTTGGTCGCATACATAAACATCATGCCTCTCAATACAGAATTCAAAGATCTCTGCACAAAGACCGCGTGTTGCAAATGCAGCCATGATAAGATTTGAATCCAAAACGATTTTCATTCACTGCCTTCAAGAATATCATCATCGGTCAGAATTTTTTGCGCTTCGGCATACGGCATTACCATTTCTCTTAATTGTCTGAACCTTTCTACAGCTACAAATCTTCTCAATGATTCCCTTACTAAATCACTTACCGGACTGTGCTGATACTTGCTTATCTCTTCAATTTCAGCCTTCAGTTCTTTTGGAATTCTTATTGTCAGCATTTCATTCATATTTTTTTCTCCTTATTATGCAACGTATTACAATGTAATACATTTTTTTTGTTTTGTCAATCTTTTTTCTTGACA
>CALMWI010000033.1 GCA_937873545.1 uncultured bacterium
TTTGGAAAACGCTGGGGTGGGCAAAACTCTTGGAAACAGAAGAGAAAAAGGCTGACTGCGGACCGTTTAAAGGCTGCGGAGATAAAATGAGATCCGGCTGCGGAATGATGAAAAAATAAAATCACTCCCTTCAGCGCTTAAAAAAAACCGCCTCATGGCGGTTTTTTTTTCATATGGTACCTGAACGAACTACTTTTTAAAATCGTTCACTGCAGACACTTTATAGAACAGCTTTTGAAACGAAGCAGGAACAATATACTGGCATCCGTTAAATACGCCCATTCCGTCCTCCCAGTAATATCCGAACATCGGATCATCTGAAGAATAGACTTTATACGATGTAGCTCCTGTTACGGGTCCCCATACGATTATAAGGTCACTTCCGGCTATGCTGACCGATGTTATCACAGGGACAGGGACGATCTGCTCGCTCTGAAGGAAAGGATATCCTCCGTTCAGCAGCGGGTCTATGTTCCAGAAATCATCATTTTCTTTATCGGAGTAAGGGTTCCCTGCAAAATCCCACGGATAATCGAGAGCTTTCTCAAGAGAAGTGTAGGTTCTCACGTCCTGCATGCTCCGGGTGTCTGATATATCGCCGCCGGCGCTTGTTTCGATCTTGCTTCTCTCCGCATCCCAGAAAGAATTCGTTACCGGATAATAAAAGTCGTTCACAGCTATCAGGCCTCCAGAAGGTTCGGAACCTGTGATAATACACGAAGCATAAGTTTTATTTACAGAACAATGGTTGCACAGACCGATCAGACCGCCGAGTACGCCTCTGCCGGTCACCGTACCTGATGCATAGCAGTTTTCCACATACCCGAGCTCGCATGCCCCTATCAGGCCTCCCATATAGTCATGTCCGGCTGCATCGGCAGACGAACTGCATTGCGAAATACTTCCCCGCGAGTAGCCTATCAGACCGCCGGTATTGTCATAACCGGTAACAGATCCTGAGGCAGAACATCTTCTTACAGTGACATCGTCTGTCGTTGATCCGGCCAGAGCGCCTGTGCAATCTGAGCCTGTTACAGCGCAGTCTTCTATTATGATGCCCGAAACATCGGCAAGTCGCAGCGCTCCGAACAGACCTGCGCCCTGCAGCCCGGGCCTGTTGACATAAAGGCCGGTGATCTTATGACCGCCGCCCTCATAAGTCCCGAGGAATTCAAATGATGCATCGCCGATGGGCTCCCAGCCGCTTCCTGAAGAATATCCGGACAGGTCAATGTCGTCCGTTTGAAGAAAATCATCTATTGCAGATTTGTAATAGCGTACATTATTGAGATGATATGGTGTTGATATTAGCCACGGACTTCCGGGCGAGCCGTCCCCTCCTCCGAAGATATTGTGAACGAACCCCTGTATCCTTAAGAACGGATAACCGCCGTTCTGGGTTTCGTTCATTCCCCAAATTGAAGTAAAATTCCAGCCTGCGTTATAAAAATTAACGCAGTTCTTCATCTCCGCAGACGTCAATCCCGTACCGCCCCAACTTGTAGCCATACCGCTTGTTTCGGTATCCCAGAATGAGTTCGTAACGACGCCGTCGGTCGAACATCCGATCAGCCCTCCCGAAGGCAGATAATCATAAGTTACAGAACCTTTTGAATAACAGTTAACCACGCTCGAAAATTCCCGGAGATAACCGACCAGACCGCCGATATACATCTCGCCGTAAACAGAACAGGATGAATAGCAGTTTGAAACCGGTGCGTAATCAAATCTCGAATTTCCTATAAGCCCGCCGCAGTATCTGTTCCCGTTCACCGTTCCGCTCACAAAGCAATTCGACACGGTTCCTCTGTTCTGTCCGAGCAGACCTCCTACATAATAATCTCCTGTCACAGAACAATTCTCCAGAATTACATTTTTTACTTCGGTAACCGAGTCTGAAAACAGCCCGATAAAATCCTCAGTCGGCCTGTTTATTACCAGTCCGGTTATTTTAAAACCATTTCCGTTGTACGACTGCGGAGCAAAATCAGGAACCCATCCGCTGCCGGAAGAGTATCCCGCCAGACTAATATTCGCCGTTTGAATAAAATATGCATAGCCGTAACTCCTCATTTCGTAGAATTGAGCACCGGTCGCGATCTTATAAGGATCGCCGGCTGTTCCTGACCCGCCTGCGAACTGAGCGAAAAGGAGAAAATTCCCGCACAATAAAAAGAATAATGCTAAGGTTTTCATAATATACCTCCTGATATCTTTTGATTTTTCTTTAATTTACAGAAATTCCCGTGTTTTTCCAAATTCTTTTTTATTATTAATTTGTTTGATAATACTGTTTTATTTATTAATTTACCTTCGATAAAAATAACTGAGGCGAGTGTTTTTATGAAGACAACGGAAGAACAGGTTATTATGGTGTGCAGACAGGCTGAACTTGAAAGCCAGCTGTCGAGGCTGTACACGATCTATGATCATAAATTTCCGCTGACAAAGATATGGCCTATGCTCATCGGGGAGGAAAAGAAACACGAATCGTGGCTGATGCAGATGATCCCTAAGATCGAGGACGGCACTATTTATTTTTACCGGGATGATATAACGGTTCAGAACATTGACGATATGATCGGGAATATAGAAAAAGAGATAATCAGAGCTGAGAATTCAGCCGTTTCACTTAAGACCGCTGTCGCGACAGCGCTGGATTTTGAGGATTCGGTTCTGGAAAAGAACATATTCAGCTATTTCGATTCGGAGTATCCCGCTATAGAAGATATTCTTGATAAGCTCAAGGATGATACGCAGAGGCACAGAGCAATGCTTTCGCAAGCTGTTGAAAGCCTTAAGAAAAAGATGAAGATATAGTTTTACAGAAAATGAGGTACAGATCTGATGAAATCGAAAGAAGAGCAGATACAGCTTATTGGAAGACAGTGCGAACTTGAACGGCAGCTTTCCCGCATGTACTTTTTCTTTAATAAAAAATTCCCCGGAACGGAATTGTGGCCTTTTCTGACAGAAGAAGAAATTAAACATGAATGCTGGCTTAAGCAGATCATGCCTAAAGTTTCTGACGGTTCGATTATCCTTTTCGTAAATGACGTTACGAATAAAGCCATAGAAGAAATGACGGCTGAGATTATTAAAACCTGCGAAAAAGCACAAAAAGAAGGTATCAGCCTGATCGGAGCAATCAAAACTGCTGAAGTATTCGAAAAACACATGCTCGATAAGAATTTTTTTAAATTCCTGGATTCTGACGAGCCGCTTTACAGCAGGATACTCGAAAAGCTTCATGAGGATACTTTAACACACAAAAAAATGCTTGCGACTGCCAAGCTGAAAGCTAATTTAGGACAACCGATATAAAATGATCATAGAGAACATAGCCCGCGCTATAATACTAAAGAACGGAAAAGTGCTCCTTGCGGGACAGAAAGGCTCCGTTTATACATTCCTGCCCGGCGGTCATATAGAGTTCGGAGAGACCGCAGAGACTGCATTACACAGGGAGCTGATGGAAGAAACAGGCATAACAGGCAGATGCGGTAAATTTATCAGCACAATTGAAAACATTTTCACCGATGCTGACGGTAAAAAATACCACGAGATCGCGGTTTATTACCTTTATCATCCGAATAATGCAAACGGTACAGAAAAAGTCGGTTCGCTGGAAGAGCATCTGGAATTCGTCTGGGCAGACATTGATGAACTTGAGGATTTTAATATAAAACCGGGCATACTGAACGATATTCTGCAAAAATTATCCCTGAATAAAAAACCGGACAGATTCTATTCAGTTAAAGAATAACTATACCCTGATAAGAATAAAAAGATAGATCGCGATGCTTATGACAAGAGAAGCGGACGCAAGTATAAGACTTATCATAGTCTCTCTGGGAATGTTGTCGCCTGAGTACGACATATACTTGAAATAAGCGTTGCTTGTCATGAACACTTTTTGTCCGTTGGCCTCTTTCAGGTCATCTCTGCTCAGAATAACATTTTCGTTGTGCTTCTTCCTTAAAACAGGAATATGTTCGGAATGAAAATTATCGTAGAACCAGTTGTTAAAGTAGAGCTCGAAATCACCTCCGGGCGCATTGTAACCGAGCTGTTTGATAGCCTGATCATAGGTTACTCCGCTGTTCAGGTTTTCAGCGCCATACTTCAGCACCTCAAGATAAATGTTCGTTTTTTTCATACAAACCGCCTATTTTAATTTCATCAGAAGTTCTATAGCAAGATTAGCCTGCATGTTCGAAATTATGGCAACCCGTGCCGAACAAAGCCCGATCTCCTGCGTTGTCACCCCGTCCCCGCAGAAATAAATATTTCCCATCTTCCTGATCTTAATGCTCTCAAAATCGCCGTATCCCGAAAGCCCGTTACCTGATATTACGGGCTTATCAGGATATAAAGAACTCCATTCTTCGATAAGCCACTGCTTGCTTTCTGCTTTGTCGAACGCTTCTATAAGAATATCCGCCGAACCGAAAAGCGTCTTTACATCTTCCCTGACCAGTTCTTTGTGGTAAGCTACTGTCTCGCAGTCCGCGTTGATGCTGTTAAGCCTTGATTTGAGAGTGAATACCTTTTTGCTTCCGATCTCGTCCGTGAAATAATACTGCCTGTTCAGGTTCGATACTTCGATTATGTCCATATCGGCTATTATAATCTTTCCCAGGCCGGCCCGAACCAGCGATACGGCAGCGTTAGACCCTATGCCTCCGCATCCTGCCACAGCGACAACGGAGCGGGACAGTTTATCCGTCATTCCGGCGATATTTCTGGAAAAAATGTCTGTCATCATCTTACTTATAAATGCAGATGTATGAAGTATCGCCTTCAGCTTTAACCTGGAATTTTACATTGGCTTCAACGATGAAAGTTTCATTCGGCCCGAAGGTCTTCCATTTTGTCTCGCCGGGAAGCTTGACTTTCAGCTTTCCGCTCGTAACGGTCATGAATTCTTTTGATGATGTCCCGAACTCATATTCGCCGTCGGCCATTACGCCTGCTGTGGCGGGAAATTCTCCGGCCTTGAAACCTATCGATTTAACTTTTCCGCCGAAATACTCGTTAACTTTAAACATTTATCCTCCGCTCATTAAATGTATTACATCTATTTCCGATTTACACGGAACCTTATATGAATCGTACTGATCCCTGCGGACAAGCTCTCCGTTCACTTTCACGATCAGGAGTTTAAAAGTATATTTCATGGCTGTCAGAACATCCTGCACAGTCATATTCTCTTTCCACTCGATTATATTTCCGTTAACGTTTACGGTGTCCATATTGACTACAGGTGTTTTTTTAACACATCAACTACTTCAGGCAGATCCATTCCCAGTTCCTTCATGTGCTCAAGTGTAGGAACTCCGTTCTTTGTCCAGCCTCTTCTTTTGTAAACCGCGTCGAGCAGCTGTTCGTAGCGGTCTTCCCTGTACTTTCTGGTTATATCCATTTTCTCCTTTAATGATTTTCCGGCCGGATCGATCCCGATGATGTCTTTCATCTGTTTGTCGTATCTTTCCTGCCTGCTCAGGTATTCCTCTTCTGTCACTGGACCGGCAGCTCTGTAAGGCTGAGCGTCGTGCTTCCTGAGACCGTAGCCTCTTCTGATATTGAACGTTCTCTGATAATTATAAACTCTCTCTGACTGCCTTATCAGTTCTTCCTTATCGATGCTTCTTCCTGTTACGGCATTGAATATAGTCACATAATTGTCCACATGTTCCGGAACTTTATTAGGTTCAGCTTCAAGAGCGTTGCTTTCCGGCTCGACATCGTTCCACGGGAGCTTGCATAGTCCGTTAAGCCCGAACCACGTTCTGAACATAGGGAAATAATGAAGCGCTTCCGCTTTGTTCTCGAAAGTCGGGATGCGGTTGTTGACCATGTCCATGAATATCAGCCATGCCTCGTCGTGCTGCGGACCCTTGTTCGTCATGGCGTACCCGCCCTGCTGAGCCAGAGACTCTTTTGAAACATACTGCGAATATTCAAGCCCTTTGTTCTCCATACCTATATCGTTCATGAATTTCATGTCCGCGCCGTAATTTTTCGCGAAATACTCCTTCATCCTGCGCACTCCGAGACCCGCTATCCTGCCGAAACCTTCGCCTCTCGCCATCTGATGGATAAGCTCGAGGGTCGCGGGAATATTGCCGAAATGAAGGTCAAGACCTCCTGTATGCTCTTTCGTTATCAGTTTGTTTTCATAACATTCCATAGCGAAAGAAACGATCGTTCCGAAAGATATTGTGTCAATTCCGTAGGTGTCGCAGTAGAAATTCAGCTCTATAACCGCATCGGCATCGAAAATCCCTAAATTCGCGCCTACTCCGGCCGCAGTTTCGTATTCTGGTCCGTCCACAATTACTTTATGCCCTTTGTAAGGCCCCGATTTAAGCTCGAAATCATCAACGCCCTTGCAGCAGTTCATCGTACAGCCTATCCAGCATCCGTCGTTCATTCCCTGTGTGAATTTTTTGTTCCATACTCTTGAATGAATATTATCCGCGTCTTTGTGCGAACCGAATTTGAAATTGTGAGTAGGCAGAAGATCATAGTCGTTCATAACATTAACGAGATGAGCCGTTCCTTCCTGCTTCATCCTGCACTGATGAGGATCTAATTCCTTCATCTCTCTCGCGAATCTTGCGCCTCTTTCTTTGATAGGCTCCATATCGGCAACATGATTAGGGTCAGGAGAAACTCCGGTAACTTTTACGACGACGGCTTTTATCTTTTTATCTCTGAAAACCGTTCCGATACCGCCTCTTCCCGCCTGTTTTAAACGGCATTTTTTTCTTTTTATATCGTACCAGCTGAAATTTAAAAGCCCGATTAGAGTATTCTGCGCCGCATTTCCGGCTGAAATAACGGAAACATTCTTCATGTCTCTCGGATCAGCGCTTTCAGAATACATTTCAGTGAGCTGTTCAGCGATTATGTGGCTGTCGATCTCTTCGCCGGGCGCTTCTTCTATAGAAACGGTGTTTCTGATGCCGTCGATCACGATTATGATGTCATTTTTTGCTTTTCCCTGGATCTCGAGAACATCGAACCCGGAAAATTTCAGGAAAGGTCCGAAATATCCGCCGACATTACTGTCGATAACGATGTCGGTCAGCGGAGAGATCGAAACAACGAGAGACTTTCCCGATCCCGCGTACTGCGTGATACCCGCTATCGGCCCGGGTGAGATTATGATCTCGTTGTCGTTATCGTTCCACCTGGTATCAGGTCTCGTTCCGTCCCATAAGAGTTTCAGACCGTAGCCCTTCCCGCCGATGAATTTTTCTTTCATCATCGCAGGGATCGGTTTTTCCGCAACGGTATTGTCGTCCAGATTGATATAAAGCACTCTGTCAGTATATCCCCTGTAAAGCTCTTTCGGTTCATAGGACTGTTTTTTCAGCAGTTTATGTCTGCTCTGCAGTTCTTTTACGCTCATTTTCAGCTCCATTCTATTTTTAATTTTATTTTCCGAACATTACAGAATGTTAAAGATAAATAATGCCGTCACGCAATTCAAGTATTAAAATATCATTAAATTCTTCTTGTTTTTAAGATTTGATTTTTTTATATTTGAGACCTTTTTAATCAGGAATTACTTTGATGAATAAGGTTTACGCTTTAATAACCACGCTCTTTTCAATAGTTCTCGCAGGTTGTCTGACAGTTCCGGCAGCGCCGGAAAAAGAACAGGCTCTTCAAGGATTCACTCAAAAATTCGCGGTCGAATCTTTAAGATTCTATACAGGGAACGAACTGGGGGTCGAGAAAACATACAGGGTATATAACTCATCTTTCAGATCCGATGCGGTTGACTTGATCTGGTATGAGCTTATCGTCAGGAACAAGGCTGAAAATGTCAGCCGGATACTGTACCGGGAGGTTTGGTATGACGGAGATAATAAAGTTATCTCGTCGGCAGCAAAAGAGATGAATCTGAACCCGGAGGATAGTTATCTGGAATATACCGCGGGGATCAGAGCTGATTGGACCAAAGGGTATTATGTTCTGAAAATATTTCAGGATAGCCTTGAAGTGGCGAACAGGGAATTTAAAATAATTGATTGATATAAGGAGTTAAAAATGGCAAAAAAACAAGTTTACGGTCTAAAAGCGACAAGGGGCCTCTGCCCGGTCTGCGGAGAGCAGATCCAGATAGTCAAGATCGTTACGCCTGTAAATGTCGAAGGCAAAACCCACAAATTCATCGAGAATGTGGTGAAAGCGTGCAAATGCCCGACCAAGACATTGGATTCGTATCTTAAATAAAAAGTGTCTTCGGACACTTTTTTTACATCTAACTTTACTGACGGAGTAAAAAATGGCGCTGACGGTGTATGATCTGTGGAAGAGCTATCATGAAAAGCTCGATACCGAAGTGACCTTGTCCGGCTGGGTGAGGACTTCGAGAACTTCCAAGTCGTTCGGGTTTATTGAACTCAACGACGGAACTCATTTCAAAAATATTCAGGTGGTTTTCGGAGAAAATCTGAATAATTTTGATGAGATCTCAAAAATATCCCTCGGATCATCCATTAATGTCAACGGAAAGCTGATAAAATCGCCGGGCGATAAGCAGCCTTTCGAGATCTCCGCTTCATCAATAGAGATACTCGGGTTTTGCGATCCTGAATTTCCTCTGCAGAAAAAAAGGCATTCGCCGGAATATCTGAGAACGATAGCCTATTTAAGACCGAGGACCAACCTTTTCAGAGCTGTGTTTAAAGTGAGAAGCCTTTTAGCCTTCGCGATCCATAAATTCTTTACTGAAAAGAACTTCGTTTATGTACATACACCGATAATCACGGGCAGCGACTGCGAAGGGGCCGGCGAGATGTTCGGGGTTTCAACGCTTGACATGAACAATCCGCCGAGAACAGAGGACGGAAAGATCGATTACTCAAAAGATTTTTTCGGCAAGCAGACGAACCTGACGGTCAGCGGACAGCTTGCTGTCGAGAACTTCTGCATGGCGTTCAGAAATGTTTATACTTTCGGACCCACATTCAGGGCGGAAAGATCGAATACTCAGAGGCATGCTTCTGAGTTCTGGATGATAGAGCCGGAAATGGCATTCTCAGATCTGAACGACAACATGGACACGGCCGAAGAAATGGTCAAATATCTGATCAGATATGTGCTTGAAAACGCGCCTGAAGAGATGGAATTCTTCAACCAGTGGGTGGATAAAGGGCTCCTCGAAAGGCTGAACTTCTTATTGAATTCAGATTTCGGCAGAGTGACCTATACCGAAGCGATGGACGCACTGATCAAATCGGGAAAGCAGTTCGATTATAAACCCGAGTGGGGCATAGACCTGCAGACCGAGCACGAAAGATATCTGACCGAGGAAGTTTACAAAAGACCGGTATTCGTAACCAACTATCCCAAAGGCATAAAAGCCTTCTACATGAGGATGAACGATGACGGAAAAACGGTCGCCGCGATGGATCTACTAGTACCCGGCGTCGGCGAGATAATAGGCGGAAGCCAGAGAGAGGAAAGGCTCGAGATGCTCGAAAAGAGGATAACTGAAATGGGTCTTAAAAAAGAAGATTACTGGTGGTACTTGGACCTGAGAAGGTACGGAACGAACAAGCACTGCGGGTTCGGGCTCGGATTCGAAAGAATGGTAATGTATATGACCGGCGTGGAGAACATCAGGGATGTAATACCTTTCCCGAGAACGCCGAAGAACGCTGAATTTTAATCAATTACGGAGATAAAAATGCTGAAAAAAGTGCACCATATAGGAATAGCGGTTAAAGACCTAAAGGAGGCCGCAGAAAAATATGTAGCCATCACAGGCATAAAGCATTATGAGACTGAATATGTTCCCGGGCAGGATGTCGAAGTAGCCATGTTCGAAGTGGGCGAAAGCAGAATTGAGCTTCTTCAGGGCAAGTCCGAAAATTCCCCGATTTCAAAATTTCTGGAAAAGAACAGGGAAGGGCTTCACCATGTAGCTTATGAAGTCGAAGATATTGATAAAGCTCTGGAAGAGCTGAAAGCCCAGGGATTTGCCCTGATAGACGAAAAAGCGAGAATAGGCGCGGGCGGAATGAAAATAGCTTTCATCCATCCCAAATCAACGAACGGAGTACTCACAGAATTATCTCAGGTAAAATAAATTCAATGGAGGCCGGTATGCTTGGCATTTTAAGCTCATCCAGAATGTTTGACGGGATCGATGAAAATATCCTGAAAAAGATAAGCGTTTTCTCCAAGATCGAGAAGTACAAGCCGAATGTTACGATCCTCGAAGAGGACAGTTCGGACGACTGCGACCTGTTCATCGTAGTTTCGGGAAGAGTGAAGATATTCGTGTCTTCAAAATACTTCTCAAGCGAAAATGATGACTCAAAGGCTATCTATACTGTAAATCCCGGTGATTTTTTCGGAGAGATGTCCTGCATCGTAAAAAAACGCAGAAGCGCTTCGGCCGTAACTATGACAGAATGCGAAATTGTCAGAATTAACGGTAAAAAATTCATTCAGCTGATGGAAAACGACAGTGAGGCAGGATTTCAGATACTAAGAAAGCTGTATGAGACCCTTTACGACAGGATCCAGAACTCCAATTTTATGCTCAGAAATCTGCTGATATAAAAAAAGACCTCGTTTCTGAGGCCTTTTCGTTGAGGAGTGAGTGAGTTGATGGAGTGGAGTTCTGTTAGTTTTTGAATTTTGACATCGAGTTTCTGAATCTGAAGGTGAAGTTTACTACCTCTACCTGTTTTTTATCTTCTACTGTCATTTGTGTGTTTTTATTGTTTGTCATTTTATTTTCCTCTTTTCTTTTAGTTTTATCTTACAACGGTAATATATATTTAAACGGAAGGACATCAAACCAATGTCCGACGAAATGACATTTCCGCCGGATGAGATGTATTAAAACCGCTATTTATCTAATAATTACTGATATCTATTCTGCTTTTACGATACCGGAAAGTATCTTATTGTCATCATCAGCCACCCCCGCCATAACTTTTTTCACGTTCGGGCTGAACATTTTGCTAATGAGACCGATATTCATTCTTGAAATAAAGGTTCTGCCGTTACTGTACTCATAAACCGCCATCCTGCACGGCATTATCGCCGCCAGGAACATATCTTCTTCATTTTTCAGCACATCATAAGAATTTTCGGCGTGACATAGTTCAAGCACTCTGACTTCAGGAGAGTCATCAAATCCCGCTTTCTCCATTCTTTCGGTCATGTCCCATATCTTGGCCACCGCCCAGCCGTTCTCGTCGGCCTGCTTATCTATCATTTCCACAGTCTCATCCATCCCGAACATGCTCTCTTTCGTGATTATCATCTGGGACGGCATAAATTTATATACCGCAAAACCCGCAGCAGCTGCTCCGAGCAGAAATCCTAATAATATCAATAAAATACTTTTCATATAGTCCACCTCCGCTGTCAATATAAGAAATTAAAAGATTATTGAAAAGAGTATATTTTTAAGTTATATTTAGCGCAGCCTGAAAAAATCAGGAACAAACAGCTATGTTGATTAGTAGAATTTCCGCAAAACATACTGCTTAAGGGTAGGAATATGTACGGTTCAATAAGAAATATACTCGCGGTTCTGATTCTGATAACTGCGGGACTTTATGCTCAGAAATCTGTCAAAATGAGTGTGTCAGGTTCTGAAATGTTCAAAAATGACACTTTCGAGCTTGAGATAAAGCTGGAAAATTTCGGCAGCGATGTTACTATCCAGTATCCTAGATTCGCTGATCTGGCAAAGGTCGCAGGCCCGTACCAGTCTTCAAGCACTTCCATTATCAACGGAGCCATGACAAAATCGGTTTCGTTAACTTACCAGTTCGCTCCGAAAAAGCTTGGAAAGATAATTATTGAACCTGCTGTTGTTACAGAAGGAGGTGTTTCATACAAATCGAACGAGATCATTATAACGGTTTTTGAACAGGGGCAGAATGTTGAAGGTTCGCAAACCAGAGATATGTTTATTACCGCAGAAGTCAGCTCAAGGAATGTTTATGTCGGTGAAATGATAAAGTTAGATTACATATTATATATTAAGCCGGAGATAAGACTGAGCATGCCTTCTCTTGCTGAAGAACCTAAATTTACGAATTTTGTCAAGGAGCAGGAAGAATTCTCAAGAGAAAAAGCTTCCACGCTTACACAGACCGTTTACAAAGGGCAGAAATATAACATGCTCCCAGTAAGAAGCTACTGGTTAATTCCGACTTCGTCAGGAGATAAGATAATTGAACCGGTAACGGTCAAAGTACCTGTCGAGGTGAAAAGCAAAAAAAGAAGATCGCCTTTTAACGACCCTTTTTTTGACGATGATCTGTTTTCCGGATTCACAAATTATGCCGACAAGACCGCGCTTTCAGATGAAATAAAGATCACAGTAAATCCTCTGCCTGAAAACGGAAGACCGTCTGATTATACTGGTGCCGTGGGGAGTTTCAGCATTAATTCTACTGTGGATAACGATTCAATTGCCGTTAATGACGGGATCACTCTTAAAGTTATTATCTCCGGGAAAGGCAATTTAAGCGACATCGCTCTTCCGCAGCCTTCTATTCCGAATGATTTTGAGGTGTACGATCCAAAAAGGACAGTTCAACTTGACAGGAACAGTAAAAATTCCGGTAAAGTCATTTACGAGTATCTCCTTCTAGCAAGAACGCCGGGAGAACATCTTATAAACAATATATCTCTTTCATATTTCGATACTAAAGAAAAAAAGTATAAAACCGTTTCAGGCAGGCAGCACAGGGTAGTTGTTACCGGCACTGCTGATAATACAGGATCTCAGAGGCCCGCAGGCTATTCTCGCAGGGATGTTGAAGTTCTCGCCAGCGATATCCGGTACATTAAAAAAAGCTTTGAAAACATTTACGAAATTTCAGAAAAAGGATTCGATCCGGGCAGGCTTGGTATAAGTGCAGGGATTTCTGTACTGCTTATGCTTTCTGCTTTCTTCGGACGGTTATACATTCTTAAAAACCTGAACGATACGGCTCTTTCCAGAAGAAAAAAAGCTGTAAAGAACGCCAATAAAAGGCTGAAGAACAGCGTAAAAGCCCTTGAAGCCAACGATATGCTGAAATTCTATAAGACGCTCGACGAAGCTCTGTTAAAGTTCATAGCCGACAAATTCAATATCAGCCACGCCGGCATTATTTCTGACGAGATCATAGCTGTGCTTATGGAAAAAGGTGTTGAAGAAACAATGAGGAACGATTTGAGCGGACTTCTTATGAAATCGGCTTCTATCCAGTTCGCGCCGTCCAAGCCTGACTCAAAAGAAATGGCTACCGATCTTGAAAAAGCGAAAAATCTCATGAGCGGACTTAACGAGAGGTTAAAATGAGAGGTTTTTTTATGAAGATAAATACCTTGTTGATTTTATTATCGGTTCTTACTGCTTATTCTTTGCCGGTCACCGATTTCGACCAGGCTAATCTTTTTTACGAAAAAGGCGAGTACGGTAAAGCTATAGAATCCTATGAACAAATAATATCCGGCGGTTATGAGAATGGCGAAATATACTACAACCTGGGCAGCTGCTATTACAAGACGGGCGACATCGCGAAATGCATAGTGAATTATGAACGCTCGCTTAGATTTATGCCTGAAGATACGGATCTTATTGAAAATCTTAAGATCGCCAGGCTTTCTCTGGTCGATAAGATCGAAGAGAATACCGAAGTTCCTTTTTTTACATTCTATTCAAATTTCAGGAACCGCTTTAATATTTATACTTCCGAAAAAGCCTTTTATTTATCGATCCTGCTTTTGGGTATATTATTCTCTGTATATATCCTCTTAAAAAATACAGGCGCGGGAAAATTTATTCTTGTTTTATGCGCCGCGGGTGTGTTGTTCAGCGCGGTTATCTCTTACACTTACTATGATATTTATTCTGATAATTCACGCAGGTTCGGAGTTATATACGAAGATAAGGTCTCGGTACTTTCTTCGCCGGACGAAAATGTGAATTCGAAGGAACTTTTCTATCTTCACCGCGGAACAAAAGCGGAGATAACCCGCTCGAACGACTTCTGGCTTGAGTTAAGCCTGGATGAGGAGAAAAAGGGCTGGGTTAAAAAAGGATCCGTTATTGAAATATAAAAAAAGCCGGCAGATTTTGAACTGCACCCCTAAAAGTGTA